>JANQTQ010000081.1:8091-20695 GCA_030731625.1 Polaribacter sp.
TAATATGCTATTCATATTAAGATAAAGTTGGTTTTGACTAATAACTAATTTTTCTGCTTAAAATCAGCTTAAATTTACAGTATAAAACCAAAAACACCATGAAACAGACAAACTTAACAGACAATCAAATAACAGTTTTAAGAGCACTTGAAAACGAACATTTAACTAGTTTTCAAATTTTAAAAAAAGTAGAGAACATTTCATTAATATTAGTTTTATATACTATAATGGATGAATTAGAAGGTATGGGAATTTTAAAGAGTTATACAAAAAAGAACAAGAAGCTACATTATACTTGTTAAAAAATAAATAGTTTTCCCCTTATATGCGTTATAATTATACTTTGTAAAAAGTATTTTATAACGCTTTTTTTTTCATAAATTTCGTTAGACATGAAAATTTTATTGAATAAAACTAAATTCTTTATAAAAACTGTAAATCATTAAAAAACTTAAAAGTTGTAAATATATTTAACTAATTGTAAATTAAATAAATAGATAGTGTTTCGATTAGTTTTTAAAGAAAAAAAGGGATCTAAATAACATAAATAGATTATGTAATAAACATTATTTTCTTATTTTTATCCTCTCAATTTAAAATTAAGAATGAAAAAATATAAAATAGCGGTTATTCAGTTAAACCTAAACGATGTTGCAGAAAACAATTTAAAAAAATGTTTACATTGGGTTAAAAAAGCGGCTGAGAAAGGTGCGGAAGTGATTAGTTTACCAGAATTATACAGTAGTCATTATTTTTGCCAAAGCGAAGATGTAGATAATTTTGCATTTGCAGAGCCTTTATATAGTACTTCTTTTAACGCTTTTAGTGCTTTAGCAAAAGAATTAGGTGTAGTTATTATTGTTCCTTTTTTCGAAAAAAGAATGGCGGGTATTTATCACAATAGTGCTTACATTATTGATACTGATGGAACAGAAGCTGGTTTATATAGAAAAATGCACATTCCAGATGATCCTCATTTTTATGAAAAATTCTATTTTACTCCTGGAGATTTAGGTTTTGTGAACTCACCAACTAAAAAAGGAAATATTGGTACTTTAATTTGTTGGGATCAATGGTATCCAGAAGCAGCAAGACTTACAGCTTTAAAAGGATCTGAAGTTTTATTTTATCCAACTGCAATTGGCTGGCATCCGCAAGAAAAAGAGCAATATGGTGAAAATCAATACAATGCTTGGATGAATGTAATGAAAGGGCATGCAGTTGCAAACGGAATTTATGTCGCTGCAGCAAATAGAATAGGATTAGAGAAATATTTACCAGATACAGCAGGAATTGAATTTTGGGGAGCTTCTTTTATCGCAGGGCCTCAAGGAGAAATTTTAGCACAAGCTTCGCATGACAAAGAAGAAATATTAATCGCCGAAGTAGATTTAGATTTACAAGAAAATGTTCGTCAGAATTGGCCATTTTTTAGAGATAGAAGAATTGATGCTTTTGGAGAAATCACTAAAAGAGCCATAGACTAATGAGAAGATTTCCAGCAGAATGGGAAAATCAACAAGGTATTTTGCTTTGTTTTCCTGATAATGGTAACGATTGGCCAGGAAAATACCAAGCGATACAATGGGCTTTTGTAGAATTTATTAAAAAAGTGTCTTTGTATGAAGATGTTTTTTTAGTAGTTGCAAATAACAAATTAAAAGAGAAGGTTACAGAAATGCTTACTCAAGCAAACATAAACCTTGAAAAAATCTCTTTTATAAATCAAAAAACCAACAGAAGTTGGATGCGAGATTCGGGGCCAATTATTGTAAAAAACAACAACAAAAGAGAAGCATTACAATTCAAATTTACAGGTTGGGCAAAATATAGTAATCATCAATTAGATAAATTTGTACCTGAGCAAGTTGCAAATTTTCTTGATATTCCAATAACACAAGTTACCTATAAAGGAAAGCCTGTTGTGATGGAAGGTGGTGCTTTAGAAATTAACGGAAGAGGGACTTTAATTACCACAGAAGAATGTTTATTGCATCCAACAATTCAAGTTAGAAACCCAGGTTTTACAAAAGAAGATTATCAAGCCGTTTTTAAAGAATATTTAGGAATTACTAATATTATTTGGCTAGGAAATGGTGTTATTGGTGATGATACACATGGTCATATAGATGATTTATGTAGATTTGTGAATGAAAACACTGTTGTTACTGTAATTGAAACTGATAAAAAAAGTGCTAATTACAAACCTTTACAAGAAAACTTAAAAATACTACAAAACGCATCTTTAGAAAATGGTAAAAAATTAAACATAGTTACTTTGCCAATGCCAAAAGATATTGTTTTTGAGGATTTAACTTTACCAGCGAGTTATGCTAATTTCTTAATTTTAAATAATTGTGTATTAATGCCAACTTTTAATGATGCAAATGATAGGATTGCATTAAATATTTTGGCAGATTGTTTTCCTAATAGAGAAATTATAGGAATCAATGCCATCGATTTAATTTGGGGTTTTGGAACCTTACATTGCTTAAGTCAGCAAATACCTTTTTAAAAGTTTCTTTAATTGGTAATTTATCACAAAAAAATCAGCAATAATATTTTATTACTTCTTAGCTCAAAAAAATAGCTGTGTTACAATAAAACTATCAAAAATGTCATTTCTTTTAGAGGTGACATATTTTTTGTTATTGAAAAAAAAGTACATCCTAAAAAAACAGAATTACAATAAATTTCTACAATTCTTATAGTTTTTTAAATCTAATTATAAAAGATTTTTAATTACTAATTTAAAAACTATCTAAATGAAAAAAAAGCCTAAAAACACTTAATGGTCTTAAATTAAGTTAATTAGCTATACTAAAACGTTTTAGTAGTTTTATCTATTACATGATATTCATCATATCTTTAAGGTATGGTTTCAGTTAATTTTGTTGTCTAAAATTAAGATATTTAAATAATAATAATAAAATTTATATATATAATTATGAATATTTCACACATTGAGCATTTAGGTATTGCTGTTGATAATTTAGAAGATTCCATAAAATATTATGAAGACGTTTTAGGATTAAAATGCTATACTATCGAAGAAGTTGCTGATCAAAAAGTAAAAACTGCTTTTTTTATGGTAGGAAATACTAAAATAGAATTATTAGAAAGTACTTCTCCAGACGGACCGATAGGCAAATTTATAGCTAAAAAAGGACAAGGAATTCATCATATAGCTTTTGCGGTAGATAGTGCAACAGAAGCTTTAAAATTAGCAGAAGAAAGAGGGGTAACTTTAATTGATAAACAGTCTAGAAAAGGAGCTGAAGGTTTAAACATCGGTTTTTTACATCCAAAATCAACATTAGGCGTACTTACAGAACTTTGTTCAAAACAAGAATAATATAAAATAAAAGCTTACAAAAGCAAATACATAAATTTATGGCAAATCAAGATAAAATTAACGAACTCATTGAAAAAAGAGCTGAGGCTAAAATGGGAGGTGGAGAGAAACGAATTGATTCTCAACATGCTAAAGGAAAATTAACAGCTAGAGAACGTATCGATATTCTTTTAGACGAAGATAGTTTTGAAGAATTTGACATGTTTGTAACACACAGAACAAAATCTTTTGGTTTAGATAAAGAAATTTATCTTTCTGATGGTGTTGTTACAGGTCATGGTACAATTGATGGGAGAATTGTTTATGTATTTGCACAAGATTTTACAGTATTTGGAGGTTCGTTATCTGAAACATACGCATTAAAAATATGTAAGATAATGGATATGGCAATGAAAATTGGAGTTCCTGTAATCGGTTTAAATGATAGTGGTGGAGCTCGTATTCAAGAAGGTGTAAGATCTTTAGCTGGTTATGCAGAGATTTTTCAACGAAATATCATGGCTTCTGGTGTAATTCCACAAATTTCATCAATTTTAGGTCCTTGTGCCGGTGGAGCAGTGTATTCGCCAGCACTTACAGATTTTACAATTATGACCGATCAAACAAGTTATATGTTTGTAACAGGTCCTAAAGTTGTACAATCAGTAACAGGAGAGATTGTAACTACAGAACAATTAGGGGGTGCTCAAATTCACTCTACAAAATCTGGCGTATCTCATTTCTTAGCAGAAAATGATGAAGAAAATTTATTATTAGTTAGAAAATTAATAAGTTATTTACCATCCAATAATTTAGAAGAACCACCTTCAATTCCTACTTCAGATCCAATTGATCGATTAGATGATATCTTAAATGAAATTATTCCAGAAAACCCAAATCAACCGTATGATATCGTTGATGTGATTTCTACAATAGTTGATAATTCAGAATTTACAGAAGTTCATCGAAATTATGCAAGAAACATTGTTGTTGGTTTTGCTCGTTTTAACGGTCGTTCTGTTGGTATTGTAGCAAATCAGCCAAAATATTATGCAGGAGTTTTAGATTGTGAAGCATCAAGAAAAGCAGCAAGATTTGTACGTTTTTGTGATGCGTTTAACATTCCAATTGTAACTTTAGTCGATGTACCAGGATTCTTACCAGGAACAGGGCAAGAGTATGCAGGTATCATTTTACACGGTGCCAAATTATTATTTGCTTACGGTGAAGCAACTGTGCCTAAAGTAACTATTACGTTGCGTAAGTCTTACGGAGGTGCACACGATGTAATGAGTTGTAAACAATTACGTGGAGATTTAAATTATGCTTGGCCAACTGCAGAAATTGCTGTTATGGGAGCTAAAGGAGCTGTAGAAGTTTTAGAGGGTTCAAATATCAGAAAAATTGAAGGAGCAGAAGAGAAACAAGAATACATCGACAAAAAAGAAGAAGAATACAATACTAAATTTGCAAATCCTTATGTAGCTGCAAAATATGGTTTTATAGATGATGTAATTGAGCCTAGAAATACTCGTTTTAGAATTATTAGAGGATTGGAATTATTAGCGAATAAAAAAGAAGTAAATCCACCTAAAAAACACTCAAACATTCCATTATAATGATACATACAATGCTAGTCATAGATCAAATTAGCGAAGGTTACGTTATTTTGATTACAGGTTTAATAATTGTTTTTAGTGCTTTACTGATACTTTCATTATTTTTTAAATTTGGATTGCCAGTTTTACTTTATATCTATAAAATAATTACAAAAGGTCCAGATAAAAAGATTAAAGATATCCCTGTAAAAGCCGATGAAAAATTCACAGGAGAAATTGCAGCCGCAATTTCTGTAGCTGTACATTTATATCTTCATGAACAACACGACAATGAAAACGCTGTGTTAACAATTAAACAGGCGAGAAAATTATATTCTCCTTGGAGTTCTAAAATATACGGAATACAAAATAGACTTTAAACTAAGTAAGGATTATTTATAGGTACTTATTTAAAAATTAATTACCAATAATAACAACATATAGAAAATGAAAAATTTTAAATTTAAAATAAACGAAAATAGTTACAGCGTAAAAATAGTATCACATGAATCTGATACTATAGAATTAGAAGTAAATGGTACTTCCTATGCTGTAAAAATGAAAGAAGAAACTAAGAAGGCTAAAACTCCTACATTGATAAGAGCTGCCTCTAAAAGACCAGCCGAGCCGCTAAAAGTTAGTCCAAGTTCTAATGCTAACTCATCAGGTATAAAAGTTGTAGCTCCAATTCCAGGAACTGTTTTGTCTATCGATGTTAATGTTGGTGACGAAATTAAGGTTGGAGATCGTTTGTTGGTTTTAGAAGCTATGAAAATGGAAAATAATATCACTTCAGAAAAAACAGGAACTGTAAAAGCAGTTCATGTAAAAGTAGGGCAACAGGTGTTACAAAGTGAAACAATGATTGAGTTAGCTTAATATTTAAAAGCAATTGTAAAAACAGTTGCTTATAAAAATAAAAAAAATGAAGAAATTATTATTAATATTTGGAGTACTGTCTCTCTTAATTTTTATGAGACCAGTATTTGGATTAAATTCAGCATCAGCAAATACAGCTACAATTTCATCGATTGTTCAAACGGAAGAGGTTGAAGAGGAGAGTTTTGTGCATGAGGCATTTGACGGAATAAAACAATTTTATAATTATACAGGTTTTGCAAATGCAACAGGTGGTAATTTATTAATGATTTTAATCGGTATCATTTTTATATACTTAGGTATTAAATTTGATTATGAACCATTATTATTAATTCCAATTGGTACAGGTGTCATATTAGGAAATATTCCTTTTGTCGCGGGGAATCAAACAGGTATTTATGAAGCAGGATCTGTTTTAAATTACCTATATTTTGGGGTGGTAAAAGGTATTTATCCACCACTAATCTTCTTAGGTATTGGAGCAATGACAGATTTTTCATCTTTAATTGCAAATCCTAAATTAATGCTTTTAGGAGCGGCAGCTCAAATTGGTGTATTTGCAACGTTTTTAGGAGCTTTATACTTAGGTTTTAATTTACCAGAAGCAGGTGCAATTGGTATTATTGGTGGAGCAGATGGTCCAACAGCAATCTTTTTATCCTCTAAATTAGCAAATGGTGTAAATATTTTGCCAGATGGTACAACAGTAAAAAACTTAATTGGTCCAATCGCAATTGCAGCGTATTCATATATGGCTTTAGTTCCGGTAATTCAGCCACCAATTATGAAATTACTTACCACTAAAAAAGAAAGATTAATTAGAATGAAGCCGCCAAGAGCAGTTACTCAAAAGGAAAAAATGATTTTCCCTATCGTAGCTTTATTGTTAACTACATTTATTTCTCCAAGTGCTTTGCCATTACTAGGAATGTTATTCTTTGGTAACTTATTAAAAGAATCTGGTAGAACAGAAAGATTGGCAGATACCGCACGTACTAAATTAATTGATATTGTTACGATTCTTTTAGGAGTTACTGTTGGTGCATCAACACAAGCAGATATTTTTATCACAAAAGATTCTATGATGATTTTTGCTCTAGGTGCTATTTCTTTCGTAATTGCTACAATGGGAGGGTTATTATTTGCTAAATTTATGAACTTATTCTTAAAAGGTGATGATAAATTAAATCCATTAATTGGTGCAGCAGGAGTTTCTGCAGTGCCAGATAGTGCAAGAGTTGTACACGCAGAAGGTTTAAAAGAAGATCCGCATAATTACTTATTAATGCATGCAATGGCACCCAATGTTGCGGGTGTTATTGGTTCTGCAATTGCAGCGGGAATTATTTTAAGTTTCTTAGGGTAAAAAAAGGTTCTTTTAAGTATTTAAATGAACAAATATCAATTTTAAATTTTTGATAAAATGGAAATACCAAATAAAATGACAGCGCAAGAAGCTGTTAAATTAATAAAGTCTGGAGATCGAGTTTTAATTCAAGGAGGTTCTGCAACACCACAAGCTTTAATACATGCAATGGTTGCAAGAGCTCCAGAATTAAGAAATGTTGAACTTGTTCATTTACATACAGAAGGAGCTTGCGGATATACAGCACCAGAATTAAGAGATAGTTTTTTTACCAACGCTTTTTTTATTGGTGGAAACATTCGTAAAATGATTGGTGATACCGCAGATTATATTCCAATTTTTTTAAGTGATATTCCTAGTTTATTTCGTGAAGGATATATGGATTTAGATGTTGTAATGGTAAATGTCTCACCACCAGATAAACATGGTTTTTGTTCTTTAGGTGTTTCTGTAGATATTGTTATTGCTGGTATTGAGCAAGGTAAAAAAGTAATTGCTCAAATTAATTCTAGAATGCCACGTACTTTTGGAGATGCGCAAATTCATATTAAAAATTTTGATGCCTGTGTAGAAATTTCAGAAGAAATCTATGAAATGAAATTTGTAGAACCTTCGGATATTGAAAAAGCTATTGGTAAAAATATTGCAGGAATTATTGATGATGGTGCAACGCTACAAATGGGTATTGGAGGTATTCCAAATGCAGTATTAACATTCTTACACAACCATAAAAACTTAGGTGTACATACAGAAATGTTTTCTGAAGGGATTGTAGACTTAGTTGAAAAAGGAATTGTAAATGGTTCACAGAAAAAAGTAAATCCGTATAAAATTGTATCTGGTTTTGCTATGGGAACACGTCGTTTATATGATTTTATGGATGATAATCCAGAAATTGAAATGTTAGATATCGCTTATGTTAATGATACATCTGTAATTCGTAAAAATCCAAAAGTAACCGCAATTAATTCTGCAATTGAAGTAGATTTAACGGGGCAAATTTGTGCCGATTCTATTGGAACAAGAATGTTCTCTGGTGTTGGTGGTCAAATGGACTTTATGCGTGGTGCAGCTTTATCAGAAGGAGGAAAACCAATTTGTGCAATTACTTCTACTACGGCTAAAGGTGTTTCTAAAATTACACCAACCTTAAAATTAGGTGCAGGTGTTGTAACAACTCGTGCACACGCAAGGTTTGTAGCTACAGAATATGGTATTGCTGAACTATTTGGTAGAAATTTAAAACAACGTGAACAAGCGTTAAGAGATGTTGCACATCCAGATCATAGAGAAGAATTAGACAGAGCTATTTTTGAAAGATACGGTAGTAGTTTAATGACAAAATAAATATATAGGAGTTAGAATTCTTAAATTTTTGTAATTTTATGAATTCTAACTTTTAATTTTAAATAAATTCACACATAATGAGCGATAAAAACAAAGCACTTTTTTCTGATTTCCCTCCGGTTTCTGCCGAGCAGTGGATGGAAAGAGTGACTGCAGATTTAAAAGGAGCAGATTTTGATAAAAAATTAGTTTGGAATAATTTAACAGGAATCAATTTTCAACCTTCTTATAGTATTGAAAGCAAAATTACCAAGCTTCAAAATACGGGTCAAAATTCACAATCATTAGTAAACTATAGAAGTATTGCTGTTTGTTGTGCTAAATCCGGTAACGATTCTGCTCTAAAAGCTATTGAAGAAGGTATCAATGGTATTATTTTTCAATTAATTACCATTGTACCTGTAGAAGAACTTTTAAACGGAATAGATTTAAATAAAATTTCGGTTTCTTTTAAATTATTTAATAATACAGTTTCTTTTACCACTAATTTAGTAGCCTTTGCAAAAGGAAAAAACTTAAAAGGATATATTGATACAAACTTAATTTCTAGTTATGTAACAACGGGTTCTTTAAATGAAAATTTAATTGATGTTACTGCAGAACTGGTTACATTAACTAAAGATTTTCCAAACTTTAAAGTAATTACAATTTCAGGAACAGAGTATTTAGATTCTGGCGCAAATCAAGTTCAGGAAATCGCTTATACATTAAGTTCTTTGGTTTTCTTAATTGAAAAGATTGCTGATAAAGGAATTTCAGTTCAAGATATTTTTGATAATTTAAATTTCAATTTAGCTATTGGACTTGAGTATTTTATTGAAATTGGTAAGTTTAGAGCTTTTAATAATTTATTAGCCGAAGTTGCTGCAAAATATGGTGTTATTGATTTTTCTAACACAATAACCGCAAAAACTTCTATTTGGAGCAAATCTGTTACAGATGCAGAAACTAATTTGTTGCGTTGTACAACAGAAGCAATGGCTGCAATTTTAGGAAATGTTGATGGAGTTTTAATTGATCCTTATGATAAAGAGTTTAAAAAACCTTCTGATTTTTCTAGCAGAATTGCAGGTAATATTACTACAATTTTAAAAGAAGAATCTTACTTTGGTAAGGTTTCAAATCCGGTGGATGGTTCTTATTATATTGAAGAAGTAAGTTCTAAAATAGCAGAAAAAGCGTTAGAATTGTTTAAAGCTATTGAAGCTGAAGGTGGTTTTTATACAGCTTTTGAAAATGAAAAAATTCAACAACAAATTGCTGAAATCCGTCTTAAAAAATTAAAATTAATAAGTCAGCGTAGAACACCAATGGTTGGGATTAACAAATATCCAAACTTAATGGAAACTGTAGATGCTACCTTATTATCTGCAGGAGCAATTGCCAATCCTAAAGTTTTAACACCAAGAAGAGCATCTTTAGAAATTGAAGCTATTAGAAAAACTACCGAGGAATTTGTTTTAGCAACAAAAAAACGTCCAATAGTAGAATTATCTAGTTACGGTAATTTAACGATGCGTAAAGCAAGAGCAGCTTTTGCATACGATTTTATTGGAGTTAGTGGTTATAATGTATTACAAGAAAAAAGCTTTGAAAGTGCTGAAAAGGCTGCTGAATTAAGCGCAAAATCAGATTCTAGTGTAGTGGTAATGTGTAGTTCTGATGAAGATTACAATGAAACTGCACTTGCTTTTGTAAAAACATTTAGAGCATTAAATAGCACTAAAGTTTTATTAATTGCAGGAGCTCCAACTAATATGGATGAATTATCTGAAGCAGGATTAGATGGTTGTGTAAACCTAAGATCGGATGTGATTGCTACCATTTCAAGCATTCAAAGTAAAGTTCAAAAAACAATTAAATCTTAAGAAGTATGAAACCAGATTTTTCAGATATACAAATAAATTCAGCCGTTAAGCAAACTGCTGCAACTTCAGAGAATCAAGACGTTTGGAATACTCCTGAAGGAATCCCCGTTAAAAAACATTTTACAAAAGAAGATATTTCAGAAGCAGAACATTTAGGCTTTGCAGCAGGAATTCCTCCTTTTTTAAGAGGTCCATATAGTGCCATGTACGCAATGCGTCCTTGGACAATTCGTCAATATGCAGGTTTCTCTACTGCCGAAGAGTCGAATGCATTTTACAGAAGAAATTTAGCTGCAGGTCAAAAAGGACTATCAGTTGCTTTTGATTTAGCTACACACCGTGGTTACGATTCAGATCATCCACGTGTTACTGGTGATGTTGGTAAAGCCGGTGTTGCCATAGATTCTATTTTAGATATGGAAATTTTGTTTGATCAAATTCCGTTAGATAAAATGTCTGTTTCTATGACAATGAACGGAGCCGTTTTACCAATTATGGCTTTTTACATTGCTGCTGCAAGAAAACAAGGAGTGCCTTTAGATCAACTTTCTGGAACGATCCAAAATGATATTTTAAAAGAGTTTATGGTGCGTAATACATATATTTATCCACCATTACCTTCCATGAAAATTATTGGTGATATTTTTGATTACACTACTAAAAACATGCCGAAGTTTAACTCAATTTCTATTAGTGGATACCACATGCAAGAAGCGGGTGCAACTGCTGATATTGAATTGGCATATACTTTAGCTGATGGAATGGAATACATTAGAACCGGATTAAAATCTGGTTTAAAAATTGATGAATTTGCACCTCGTTTATCTTTCTTCTGGGCTGTAGGAATGAATCATTTTATGGAAATTGCAAAAATGCGTGCTGCACGTATGCTTTGGGCAAAAATCATAAAATCTTTCAACCCAAAAAATCCAAAATCAATGGCATTGCGTACGCATAGTCAAACTTCTGGATGGAGTTTAAGTGAGCAAGATCCTTTTAATAACGTGGCTAGAACTTGTATTGAAGCGATGGCGGCAACTTTAGGAGGAACGCAATCTTTACACACAAATGCATTAGATGAAGCAATTGCTTTACCTACAGATTTTTCTGCAAGAATTGCGCGTAATACGCAAATTTTTATTCAGGATGAAACAGAAATGACTAAATCGGTAGATCCTTGGGCTGGTTCTTATTATGTTGAATATTTAACACAAGAAATAGCAAAGAAAGCTTGGAAATTAATAGAAGAGGTTGAAGAATTAGGTGGAATGGCAAAAGCTATTGAAACCGGAGTTCCTAAATTACGTATCGAAGAAGCTTCTGCACGTAAACAAGCACGTTTAGATTCTGCTCAAGATATTTTAGTAGGTGTTAATAAATTTAAAACTACAGAAAAAACGAATATTGAAATCTTAGATGTTGATAATACAGTTGTAAGAGATTCTCAAATTGCACGTTTAAATAAGATGAAAGCTGAACGTAATTCTGAAGCTGTTGCTGCTAATTTAAAAGCATTAGAAAATTGTGCTGGAGGTGGTCAAGGTAATTTATTAGCTTTAGCGGTCGAAGCTGCAGAAAATTTTGCTACATTAGGTGAAATTTCAGATGCTTTAGAAGTTCATTTTGGAAGACATAAAGCAGATACTAAATTGATAAGTGGAGTGTACGGAAAAGAAGTAAATGACGATAGTACGTTTGCAAAAGCGCAAAAAATGACTGATAAATTTGCAGAAATTGAAGGTCGTCGTCCAAGAGTTATGATTGCAAAAATGGGTCAGGATGGTCATGATAGAGGTGCAAAAGTAGTTGCATCTAGTTTTGCTGATTTAGGTTTTGATGTAGATATGGGAGGTTTATTTCAAACTCCAGAAGAGGTTGCAAAACAAGCTGTAGAAAACGATGTGCATTTTGTTGGAGCATCTAGTTTAGCTGCTGGTCATAAAACATTAATTCCGCAATTAATTGGTGAATTAGAAAAATTAGGAAGACCAGATATTATGGTTTTTGCAGGTGGAGTTATTCCTGCACAAGATTATGATTATTTATTAGAAAGAAAAGTAGCTGCCATTTTTGGTCCTGGTACTGTAATTTCAGAATCTGCGATTACTATTATGGAAAAATATTTAGAACAAGAATAAGTTCTAAATTTCTAATACTAAAAAGAAGCCGTCTCAATATTCATTTGAGGCGGTTTTTTTTCATTTTTATTTTT
>JANQTQ010000082.1 GCA_030731625.1 Polaribacter sp.
CAAAGTAACCATCACGTTTGGTGTTGGCTCCTAGAATGTTAGCAATTTCTCTTGCTACGCTTGGTTTTTCGGCAATACAGACTTTCATTGTTTATTTTTGGGATGTCGAAATTATGAAATTAATTAAGAAGTAAATAGTAAAGTTAATAAGTATCATAACTATTTCACCAAAGCCAATTGAATTCGTTTTCTATCCACATCAACTTCAATAACTTTTGCAATAATTTGTTGTTGTAAGGCAACGATAGCACTTACATCTTTTACAAAAGTTTCCGATAAATTAGAAACATGAATTAAACCACTTTCTTTGATTCCTATATTTACAAAACAACCAAAATTGGTAATATTATTTACAATTCCGGGTAATAATTGTCCAATTCTTAAATCTTCAATAGTTTTAATATTTTTATCAAAAGAAAACATCTTTGCTTTTGCTCGAGGATCTGCACCAGGTTTTTCTAATTCTTTAACAATATCTTCTAAAGTAGGCAAACCAACCGTTGAAGAAATGTAATTTTTTAGAGGAATTTTTACTAATAATTCTTTATTCCCGATAAAATCAGACACATTTTTTTTGTTGTCTTTAGCAATTTTATCAACTAACGCATAATTTTCTGGATGCACAGCAGAATCATCTAACGGATTTTTTGCATTCTTAATTCTTAAAAATCCTGCAGCTTGCTCAAAAGCTTTTGCGCCTAAACTTGGTACTTTTTTTATGGCAGTTCTCGATGTAAAAGAACCATTTTCATTTCTATAGGTAATAATATTTTGTGCAATTTTTGGTCCGATTCCAGATACATAACTAAGTAAAGATTCGCTTGCAGTATTGATATTAATTCCGATGGTATTTACACAACTTTCTACAACAGTATCTAACGATTTTTTTAATTTAGTTTGATCAACATCATGCTGATATTGCCCAACTCCAATTGATTTTGCATCAATTTTAACCAATTCTGCTAAAGGATCTTGCAATCTTCTACCAATAGAAACAGAACCACGAACCGTAACATCATAATTAGGAAATTCGTCTCTTGCAATTTTTGATGCCGAATAAATAGACGCACCAGCTTCACTAACTACAAAAACATCTACAGGGTTTTTAAACTGAATTTTTTTAACAAATTGCTCTGTTTCTCTAGAAGCTGTTCCGTTACCAATGGCAATGGCATCAATTTTATGAGCATCCGCTAAAAAACTAATTTTTTTAATTGCTTCAATCATGTTATTTTGAGGAGCATGTGGAAAAATAGTTTCATTATGTTCTAAATCTCCTTGCTCATTTAAACACACAATTTTACAACCAGATCTAAAACCAGGATCGATTGCTAAAATTCGTTTTTCACCTAAAGGAGCGCCTAAAAGTAACTGTTTTAGGTTTTTAGAGAAAACAATAATTGCATCTTCATCTGCTTTTTCTTTGGCAATTGATAACGCTTCGTTGGATAAAGAAGGATACAACAAACGTTTATAAGCATCTTGAATGGCTAACTGAATTTGATCTGCACAATCATTCTGTGATCTTATAATTCTATTTGCCATATTTTGAATGGCTTTTTCATCATCAATTTCTATTTTAACACGAATAAAACCTTCTTTTTCAGCTCTTAAAATAGCTAATAATCGATGAGAAGGTATGTTTTTTAAAGATTCATTCCAATCAAAATAATCTTTAAATTTTTGTGCTTTGGAACTTGCACTTACCGCAGTCGAAGTGTCGTTAGTTTTAGTTTTAACTTCTTTGGTAGAAATGGTTGCAAAACGCTCAATTTGTTGTCTAATATTATTTCTGATATCAGTACGTTCGTTAATCCATTCAGCAATAATGAAGCGTGCGCCTTCAAGTGCGTTTTCTATAGTTTCAACTTCGTTGGATGTAAATTTAGAGGCAGTAGCTTCTAAATTGTTTACTCGCTGACTCATCATCATTTTTGCCAAGGGTTCTAAGCCTTGTAAACGTGCGGTTTCAGCTTTGGTTTTACGTTTCTTTTTAAATGGTAAATACAAATCCTCTAAAGCTATTAAATCTACAGAAGAGGTTACTTTTTGGGTTAATTCATCTGTTAAAACATTTTGCTCTTCTAGTGCTTTTAAAATTGCTTTTTTACGTTTTTCTAATGCTTCAAAAATTTCTTTATATTTAAGAATATCGCCAATTTGAACTTCATCTAAATTTCCAGTCATTTCTTTTCTATATCTTGATATAAAAGGGATTGTAGAAGATTCATTTAATAATGAAATAGTGTTTTCTACAGATTTTGATGAAAGCTGAGTTTGTTGAATTATATAAGAAAGTAATTGCATTTTTTTGATTGAATTTAGAGTAAAAAAAACCTCATAAAAATGAATTTATGAGGGTGTAAATATAGTTTTTTCTGTCTTTTATTTTAGAAATAAAAGTTGAATTTCTAATTAAAATACTTTCTCAAAAGCCAATCTTTTATCGCCATAACTTGTGTAAATAATTCCACAATATTGATAGCCTAATTTCTTAATTAGAGATTGCATACCCTTATTATCTTCATGCGTATCAATCTTTAAACTTTTGATGTTTTTCTCAAATAATTGCAAGTGAAATTCATCAAATAAAAATGTTGCCAATCCAAATTTTCTATACTCTTTTTTGATGGCCATTCTGTGGATAACTCCGTAGTTTTCGTCTTCATTTACGAACCAAGTTCCATCAATAACTTTGTAGGTCGATTCTTTGTTAGTGGTAAACATAGCAGTTGCAATTATTTGATTTTCATCAGTAATAACAACATAACTTTCACCTTTTTCAATATCGTTTTCTATTTGTTCTGCATTTGGATATCCGTTTTGCCATTGATCAATATTTTGTGATGCCAAATAAGCTTTAGCGTCATCAATTATTTCCATGATATTTGGAATATTTTCAACCTTAGAAAGTTGTATTTTCATAATTACTTCTTGAGTTTTTGCAAAATTCAGTCTCTTTTTATTTATAAAAAATAAAAATAGCTATTTAGCGCAAGTTTTTTTTAAAAAAAGCATCTAAATTTTCAATCAACTTTAATTAATTATAAAATGAAAAAAATTACGCAACTTTTAATGTTATTTTTAATAACATCATCAGCATTTTCGCAAGATTTGTATGACATAAATACAATTCAAACAATAGAAATTGTTTTTGCAGAAAGTAACTGGGATGCATTATTAGATGCCCAAAAAGCAGGAGATAATGATTATACAGAAGCGACTTCTGTAACCATAAACGGAACAGTTTTTAACAGTGTAGGTGTAAAATATAAAGGGAATAGTTCTTATAATCAGAATTATAAAAAAAATCCATTTCATATAGAATTAGATACGTATTTAGACCAAGATTATCAAGGATACACAGATATTAAGTTGTCTAATGTTTTTGCAGATCCATCTTTTGTAAGAGAAACTATTGCTTACAATATTGTAAATCAATATACAGATGCTCCTCAAGCTAATTATGCAAATGTATATGTAAACGGAAATTTAATTGGTTTGTATACAAATATAGAATCTATTTCTAAGAAATTTGTAAATAAACATTTTTACTCTAACAATAACGCTTTTTTTAGTTGTAGTCCGCCAGATGGAGCAGGACCAACATCTACAAGTTTACCAAGTTTAGAGTATTTAGGAACAAATTCTTCTAGTTATGAAGATGCATATGAAATTAAGTCTGATGATGATGAAGATGCGACTGTAGCAGTAGCACATTGGAATGATTTAATAGAGCTAACTTCTATTTTGAATAATGATATTTCAAATTTAGAAAATGTAATTGATGTAGATAGAGCTATTTGGATGCTAGCTTTAGACAATGTTTTGGTTAATTTAGATAGTTATATTGGGCAGTTTAAACAAAATTACTATTTGTACAAAAGTGATAATGATCAATTTAAATCTATTATATGGGATTTAAATATGTCTTTTGGCACTTTTGGTATGACTGGAGAAACTAGTACTAGCGGAGGTCCAGGTGGACCTGGTGGAGGACCTGGAGGTACAAGTAGTGGAACTTTAAGTAGCACTACAGACAAAGCTCAGGTTAGTCATTTATTACATATTGATGATGATAGTTTTCCTTTATTTTCAAAATTAATGGAAGTGCCAAAATATAAAAGAATGTATTTAGCGCATTACAAAACGATTTTAACAGAAAATATAAGTAATTCTAACTACTTAACTTTAGCAAACGATTATCAAGCAATTATTGCAACAGCTGTAACTGCGGATACAAATAAGTTTTACACAAATGCTCAATTTACAGGAAACATTACTACAGATTATAGTGTAGGTAATAATACTGCTCCTGGTTTAACAAAATTAATGGCTGCAAGAAATACGTATTTATTGGCACAATCAGATTTTACAAATACACAACCATCAATAAGTAGTGTTAATACATCTGTAACAACACCAACAATTGGCGATGAAATTACAATAACTACTACTGTTACAAATAGCAATACAAATTCGGTATATTTAGGATACAGATCTGATGTAGCGGCATCATTTACAAAAGTTTTAATGTATGATGATGGCAATCATAATGATGGTGCTTCTGGAGATAATGTTTATGCTGTAAATGTTACTGTAGATAAAGATTTTATGCAATATTATATTTATGCAGAAAATGATAATATTGGTGCTTTTTCTCCCGCAAAAGCAGAACACGAATTTTACACTCTAAATGCAACGTATGCAACTTTAAATATTGGGGATTTAGTAGTAAACGAAATTTTAGCTTCAAATGATTCAGGTAATACTGATGAAGAAGGTCAATATGAAGACTGGGTTGAATTATACAATACAACTAGTGCAACATTAAGTTTAGATAATTTGTATTTATCTGATAGTGAAGATGATAAATTAATATATCAATTTCCAGCAGGAACGGTATTAGCTGCACATAGCTATTTAATTGTTTGGTGTGATAAAGATGAAGAGCAAGGAGATTTTCATGCTGATTTTAAATTATCAGCAGGTGGTGAAAGTGTTATTTTATCTTATGCTGATGGTACTATTTTAGAAAATATAACTTTTGGAGCTCAAACAACAGATATGTCGTATGCTAGAAGTCCAAACGGAACAGGAAATTTTGTAATTCAAACTCCAACTTTTGGAATTGATAATGATACCGTTTTATCAACTGAAACAATTGAGTCTGATTTAAATGTTAATTTTTATCCAAATCCAATACAATCAACATTACATATTAAAAGTAGTGTAACGCCTATTCAATCTTTAAAAGTTAGTTCTATACTTGGACAAGTAATTTAAAATAAAGTAAAAATAAATGCAACAGAAACTGAAATAGATTTCTCAAACTTCTCAAAAGGAATTTATTTTATTACTGTAAATAACTCAAAAGTGGTGAAAGTAATTAAAGAGTAAACGAGTAAATTTTTGAAACAAAAAAAGGTATTGTATTAATTCTTAAATTCTGATAAATCAACTTAAATCATTTTAAAATCTAACATTAATTCACCTTCAATA
>JANQTQ010000083.1 GCA_030731625.1 Polaribacter sp.
GACTTATTAAGTCAGGCAGAACATGGCGCAGATAGTCAGTTAATTTTGGTTTCAACATCAAAAAAATTAATTGATGAAGTTTCATCAGCAATAGAAAAACAACTTTTAGACTTGTCTAGAGTTGAAATTGCTCAAAAAGCCATACATAATTCGAAGTCTATTTTTGTTTCAACTGATGAAATTGCATTAGAATTAATCAATGAATATGGGCCAGAACATTTTATTGTTTGTACAAATAATAATGATTTTTATGTGGATAACATAGAAAATGCAGGTTCTGTTTTTATTGGCAATTATACGCCAGAAAGTGCAGGAGATTATGCATCAGGAACCAATCATACATTACCAACAAACGGATTTTCGAAATCCTATTCTGGGGTTAATTTAGATAGTTTTACAAAAAGTATTACGTTTCAGAAAATAACAAAAGAAGGGATTCAAACAATTGGAAATGCAATTGAATTAATGGCAGCAGCAGAAGGTTTGGATGCACATAAAAATGCAGTAACATTACGACTAAAAGATTTGCAATAATAATGTAACGAAAACTCTTTTTTTAGAGTCTTTTAAATATGAAAACGAACTTTAACTTACAAAGCTTACTTAGAGAAAATATTAAATCTCTAAAACCATATTCATCAGCAAGAGATGAATATAAAGACGTAAATACCGCCGAAATGATTTTCTTAGACGCTAATGAAAATCCGTTTGAAAATGGTGTAAATCGATATCCCGATCCACAGCAAAATAATGTAAAAGACCTTTTGTCAACAATTAAAAATATTGATAAAAAAAACATTCTTTTAGGAAACGGAAGTGATGAAATCTTAGATTTAATTTATAGAGCATTTTGTGAGCCAAATAAAGATAATGTAATCACATTGCCACCAACGTATGGCATGTACGCTGTTTTAGCAAATTTAAATGCTATTGAAAACAGAAAGATATTATTAAATGACGACTTTCAGCCAAAAGTAAATCAGATATTAGAAACTGCAGATGCACAGACTAAAATTTTATTTTTATGTTCGCCTAATAATCCAACAGGAAACAGTTTTACGACGGATGCAATTGAAGAATTATTGACAAAATTTAATGGTTTAGTAGTTTTAGATGAAGCGTACATCGACTTTTCTGATAAAGAAAGTTGGTTACAAAGAATAGCAGAATTTCCTAATTTAATTATCACTCAGACCTTATCAAAAGCCTATGGTTTGGCAGGAATTCGTTTAGGAATTTGTTATGCATCCGCAGAAATTATACAGGTTTTAAACAACATAAAACCACCTTATAACATTAACGAGTTAACTCAGCAAAGAGCAATTATGAGACTTCAAAAAATGGATGAAATTCAAAATGAAGTTGCTCAATTAGTCAGCGAAAGAAAGCGTCTTAAAAAAGAGTTAGAATGCTGTGTAAGTTATATCGAAAAAGTATATCCTTCTGATGGGAATTTTTTATTAATTAAAGTTGATGACGCTGCAAAACGCTACAATCAATTAATTGAATATGGAGTTGTTATCAGAAATAGAACCAACGAGCCTTTGTGTACGAATTGTTTAAGAATTAGCGTAGGTATTTGCGAGGAAAATCAAAAGTTATTAAGAGCTTTAAAGTCTCTTGCATAAAAAAATAATTTGTAATTTCTGTACAAACAGGAATCCAAAAATAAAAGAACATGAGTAAAAAAGTATTATTTATAGATAGAGACGGCACTTTAGTTTTAGAACCACCTGTAGATTATCAATTAGATAGTTTAGAAAAATTAGAGTTTTATCCAAAAGTTTTTCAATACATGGCAAAAATTGCTAGTGAATTGGATTTCGAATTGGTGATGGTAACCAATCAAGATGGTTTGGGAACAGATAGTTTTCCAGAAGATACTTTTTGGCCAGCACAGAATAAAGTACTGTCTGCTTTTGAAAAAGAAGGAGTTGTTTTTACAGATGTTCATATTGATAGAACCTTTCCGCATGAGAATGCAGTAACGCGTAAACCAAGAACAGGTTTGTTAACCAAGTATTTTTCTGAGGAATATGATTTAGAAAATTCTTTTGTGTTAGGCGATAGAATTACTGATATGGAATTGGCTAAAAACTTGGGTGCAAAAGGGATTTTTTTATCAGAAGATCCAGAATTAGGTGCTGATGAAATTGAAACTTCGAAACAAGAAATTTATGATTGTATTGCATTAACTTCTACAGATTGGAAAACAATTTATGAGTTTTTAAAGTTAAAAGATAGAGTTTCTGAAATTACTAGAAATACAAACGAAACTAAGATTTACATCAAATTAAATTTAGATGGTTCTGGTAAAAATGATATTTCTACAGGCGTTAAGTTTTTCGATCATATGTTAGATCAAATTGGGCGTCATGGTTCTATGGATTTAACGGTAAAAGTTGATGGCGATTTAGAGGTTGATGAACATCACACCATAGAAGATACCATGATTGCTTTAGGAGAATTATTCCACAAAGCATTAGGAAATAAATTAGGCATTGAACGTTACGGATTCTGTTTGCCAATGGATGATTGTTTAGCACAAGCCGCAGTTGATTTTGGAGGAAGACCTTGGTTGGTTTGGGAAGCCGATTTTAAACGAGAAATGATAGGCGATATGCCAACAGAAATGTTTTTACATTTGTTTAAATCGTTTACAGATGGCGCAAAATGCAACTTAAATATTAAAGCAGAAGGCGCAAACGAGCATCATAAAATTGAAGGAATTTTTAAAGCTTTTGCAAAAGCGATGAAAATGGCAGTAAAAAGAGATGCAAATAAGATGTTTTTACCATCTACAAAAGGAGTGTTGTAAAAAAAGCCCATCTTAATCTTCCCAAAGGGAAGAAACACTCTTGCGAAAGTTTGATGTAAATATTTTGATTTATTAATTCCTAATTATTACAGGAATCTATTATAAAAGGATGAAAGAAAAAGTAGAGAATAAAAAACAGAACAGTGAGCAGCTCTCCTCCTTTGGAGGAGTTGGAGGAGGCCTTTCTTTAGTAATTATAGATTACGGAGCAGGAAACATAAAAAGTATTCAGTTTGCGTTTAAAAGATTAGGAATCGATGCTGTTTTGTCAAATAATATTGATGAAATAAGAGCAGCGGATAAAATTATTTTCCCAGGAGTTGGTGAAGCAAGTTCTGCAATGAAAATGCTGCAAGAAAGCGGTTTGGATAAAGTGATTCCTACTTTAACACAACCAGTTTTAGGAATTTGTTTGGGAATGCAATTAATGTGTAATTCATCTTCTGAAGGAGATACGAAAGGATTGGGTATTTTTAATGTAGCTGTCAAGAAGTTTTCGAATGCTGTGAAAGTTCCGCAAATGGGTTGGAATGTGATTTATAATTTAAAATCTGACTTATTTACAGGAATTAAAGAAAAAGAATTTATGTATTTAGTGCATAGTTTTTATGCAGAATCTTGTGAAGAAGCCATTGCTACCACTGATTATGAATTTGAATATGCATCCGCATTAAAAAAAGATAATTTTTACGGAGTACAATTTCATCCAGAGAAAAGTGGAGTAGAAGGAGCAAAAATTTTACAAAACTTCCTCAATTTATAAATAAAGTTGAATGTCATTCCGAAAATGAGCCTTTTTTAGGCGATTGAGGAATCTCGTTTTTAATGATGAGATTACTTCATTTCTCGAGATGACAGAGATAGAAATACAATAAAAAAGACTCTGAAATAAATTCAGGGTACATAAATAAAGATTAATTATGTCAAGAAAATTAATAAGTTCAGGTTCTTCATTCGAAAAAGAAATGGGATATTCAAGAGCTGTAGTGCAAGGTGATTGGGTTTTTGTTTCTGGTACAACAGGTTTCAATTATACTGATATGACAATTGCAGATGATGTTGTAAATCAAACTGAACAATGTTTAAAAAACATAGAAGGAGTTTTAGAACAAGCAGGTTCTAGCATGAGTAAAATAGTTCGTGTAACGTATATTTTACCTGATGCTTCAGAATTTGAACAATGTTGGCCTGTTTTAAAGAAATATTTAGGAGAAGTTAGACCAGCAGCAACAATGTTTGCAGCAGGATTGTCTGATCCAAGAATGAAAATAGAAATTCAAGTTACAGCGTTAAATAAATAATTACAATTCGATAAGCTTTTTACTTGTAGCCATTTGCTAAAAGCCAAAAGCCAAAAGCCAAAAAAATGAGAATAATTCCAGCTATTGATATTATTGACGGAAAATGTGTTCGTTTAACAAAAGGTGATTACAGTACAAAAAAGATTTATAACGAAAATCCGTTAGAAGTTGCAAAAGAATTTGAGGCTGCAGGAATCGAATATTTGCATGTTGTAGATTTAGATGGCGCAAAAGCGAGTCAGATTATAAATCATAAAGTATTAGAACAAATAGCATCAAAAACCAATTTAAAGATTGATTTTGGTGGTGGTTTAAAATCTGATAAAGATTTAGAAATTGCTTTTAATTCTGGTGCGAATCAAATTACAGGAGGAAGTATTGCTGTTAAAAATAGCGAGATTTTTGAAAGTTGGATTGAGAAATATGGATCAGATAAAATCATTTTAGGAGCAGATTTTTATCCTGATAATTCTGGAGGAAAAATAGCAACAAATGGTTGGCAAGAAGAAAGTTCTTTAGAATTAATTCCGTTTATTTCTGGTTATCAGCAAAAAGGAATTCAGTATATAATTTGTACAGATATTTCCAAAGACGGAATGTTACAAGGACCAAGTTTTGATATGTACAAACAAATTTTATCCGAAGTAAAAAACGTAAAACTAATTGCTTCTGGAGGGATTTCTGCTTTTGATGAATTGCCTAGATTAGCAGAAAATGGTTGTGAAGGTGTAATTATAGGAAAAGCGATTTATGAAAATAAAATTAGCTTAAAACAACTAGAACAATTTATATTAACAAAATAAATGTTATTGCGAGGAACGAAGCAATCTCTTAATTGATAAGCAGATTGCTTCGTGCCTCGGAATGACGAATTAGAATATAATGTTAACAAAAAGAATAATACCTTGTTTAGATATTAAAAACGGAAGAACTGTAAAAGGTGTGAATTTCGTAAATTTAATTGATGCCGGAGATCCTGTGGTTTTAGCAAAACAATACGCAGATTTAGGTGCAGACGAATTGGTTTTTTTAGATATTTCTGCAACCTTAGAAGGTAGAAAAACAATGATAGAAATGGTGCATCAAGTGGCGGAACAAGTAAATATTCCGTTTACAGTTGGTGGCGGAATTTCATCCGTAGAAAATGTAAATGAGTTGTTAAAATGGGGCGCAGATAAAGTTTCTATCAATTCATCCGCAGTAAAAAGACCCGATTTGGTAAACGAATTGGCAGAGAAATTTGGGAGTCAATGTGTGGTTGTAGCCATTGATGCAAAACAAATTGATGGCGAATGGTTTGTGCATTTGGCTGGAGGAACAATACCAACAGACCTGAATTTATTTAATTGGGCAAAAGAAGTAGAA
>JANQTQ010000084.1 GCA_030731625.1 Polaribacter sp.
TGGCTTGCTGTGCTGATAAAAAAAGTTAATTCTTAATAAAACTTAAATAAAAAAACCGTCTCAACTCTAAAGTTGAGACGGTTTTTTTTTGGATAAAACGAATTCAAAACCATTTAAAAAAAATTAGTTTTTAGTTAAATAATCACCTGTTCTATATCTACCGCAATACTAATATTGTCGAATTCATGACATATTTAACAATTTACAAAATATTAACATACCCCGTAAATACTTAATAAATACTTAATAATCAGTTAACTCAAAGAAATGAATTCTAATTTAGTTTTGTTGCTTAAACAAACTATAAATAATTCTTATTATGAAAAAAATCTTACTTTTTTGTGTTCTTTTCGCAAGTACTTTGGCTTTCAGCCAGGTTACGATGCTAACTACCAATACTACTTGGTCTGGAGATGTAACTTTAAATGGAAAAGTTGTTATTGATGCTGGTGCAACATTAACTATTCAACCAGGAACCGTTATTAAAGCTGTTTTTAAATCAGATCCTGTTGATGCATCTGCTTTAATTGTAGCTAAAGGTGGTAAAATTATTGCTAACGGAACTGCTGCTTTACCAATTATATTCACTTCTGAATATGACGCACTTACTTCTGCAAATGTTGCTTCTGGAACTTATGTAGCTACAAACCATAACTTAGATTTAGGAGGTCTTTGGGGAGGAGTTATTGTTTTAGGTAACAACGTAATTGGCGCAGGCGCTACTAACACTGCTAATATTGAAGGTATTGCTGCTGGTCAAACTTGGACAAACTATGGTGGTTCTGTTACAGATGATAATTCAGGTTCTTTAAAATATGTATCTATTCGTCATGGAGGCGCTACAATTGCTAATGGTGATGAAATAAATGGCCTTACTCTTGGTGGTGTTGGAAATGGAACTGTTATTGAAAATATTGAAATTATTTCTAATTCTGATGATGGTATTGAAATATTTGGTGGTAATGTTAACGTAAATAATATTTTAGTTTATAACTCAACTGATGATGCTATTGATTTAGATCAAGCGTATTCTGGTACTATAACAAACGCATTTGTTATAATGGGTGAAATTGGAGATAATGTATTTGAAATTGATGGTACAGAATCTACTTCTAATCCTGTGGTTACGGGTTCTTACACAATTAATGGTGTAACTGCTATTGGTAATGCAAACGCTACTCAATCTGACACTTATGGTCATTGGAAAGCTGCTGCAACGGGCGCTAACAATAATATTGTATTTAAAGGATTTAAATCTGGTAATAAAATTGAAGGTATTGATGCAACTACTTTTGCGAATGGAACACTTACTTTTTCTAACTTAGATTTTATAACTACCAACACTCTTGCTACTATTTCAACTTCATTAACAAGCGCTCATGCAGAAATTCTTTCTGCTCAAGCTTCAGGAACTGGTTCTACAGAAGAACATTTCTATACTTGGACAGCTTATTTTACAAGCGGTAAAGGTACTTTAAGTGTTGAAGACAATATCATTAAAACTGAGTTCTCTGTTTATCCAAACCCATTTAGCAATAACCTAAATATTTCTGGACAAATTAAAGTTGAGGCTTTAAAATTATACAACATTACTGGTCAACTTGTAAAACAAAACAAAAATTCAAATTCAATTAACGTTTCTGAATTGGCTAAAGGCGTATACATGCTTGAAGTTACTTCTGATTCTATAAGAGAAGTTAAAAGAGTAATTAAAAACTAATGATCCTTTAGCATCATTTAATTACTTAATTTAAAGAGCTTTAGTTAACTAAAGCTCTTTAATATTTATATTAATTTAACTCTCAATACCCTACTTAATAACACTTTAGACTATTTATATCTTAAATAATTAATTTATAATCATGAAATATATTCTAGCTTTACTTCTTTTATTTAGTATTAGTACTTTTTCTCAAACCATATCGGGTGTTGTTATCGATGGTGAGTTTAACGAGTCTTTACCTTTTGCAAGTGTATTAGTAAAAGGTACTAAAAACGGCGCAAATACTGATATTGATGGTAAATTCCAAATAAAAGTTCAACCCGGAACTTATACATTAGTATTCTCTTTTATTGGTTATACAACCATAGAAATGAGTGATGTTGTTGTCAAACCAAACAAAGAAAAATTTATTCAAGTAACGCTTAAAGCTGAATCCAATCAATTGGATGCAGTCGTTATAAAAACAACCTCTAAAAAAAATTCAGAAGCATCAGTTTTAAATCTTCAAAAGAGGTCTATCAACTTAGTTGATGGTTTATCAATTCAAGCAATTAAAAAAGCTGGCGATAGTGATGTTGCAGGTGCTATTAAAAGAGTTCCAGGTATCTCTGTTCAAGGTGGTAAATTTGTTTATGTTCGTGGATTGGGTGACCGGTATTCTAAAACCACACTTAATGGAATGGAATTACCTGGTTTAGATCCTGATAGAAATACAATTCCTATGGATATTTTCCCAACAAACTTAATAGAAAATATTATTGTAAAAAAATCTGCGTCATCAGAAATTGGTGCTGATTTTACAGGGGGAACAGTTGACATTAACCTAAAAGACTTTTCATTTGATCCAGAATACAATGTTAGTGTTAGCACAGGATTCAACCCAGATATGCACTTTAATTCTAATTTTTTAGCAGATGTAAAAAGCAGCACAGACTGGCGAGGACAAGATGATGGCTCTAGAAATTTACCAATTGATCCAACTCTTGATTTACCTCCTGCATTACCACTTCCAATAGTATCTGCAGACGAAGCAGCTATTTTAACTGAAAACACTAAAAAACTAAATAAAAATATGGCTCCTATTCAAGAAAGGAGTGATTTAAATTATAGCTTTGGCTTTTCTGCTTCCAATGGATATAAATTCAAAAAAGATGGAGAATCATCTATTGGTTATCTTGCTGCAATAAGTTATAAATCAGAAACCACTTTTTATGATGATTTTTACAGAGCAACCGTTTTTAGAACTCCAACAGACGGAACACAAAATGACTTAATTCAAAATAGTATTCTAGGAACAAAAAACACCTATTTAAGTACATTGTTAGGTATCACTTTTAAAGACAGTAAGAACAAAATTGCTATTAACTTTATAGATTTACAAAATGGAGAATCGAATGCTTCTAACCTTAAACGTCAAACATTTATTGAAAATCCTTACTGGGGAGAAGGAAGTGTAATAACGTATACACAAAGAAATCTTAGAAGTATTCCTATTTATGGAAAACATAACATTGGTGACAATCTATTTACTGTAAACTGGAAATTTGCAAAATCATCATCAACATTGAATGATAAAGATTTTAGAAGAACCATTTTTGAAACAGATGAAGAAGTTACCTTTTATCAAATAAGTCCAAATGCAATTGCTTCTCCATCAAGATTATGGAGAGATTTAGATGAAAAAAGTACCGTAGCTAAAGTAGATTTAGAAATCCCTTTTGAGACCACTATTTTTAGTGGTAAAATAAGTACAGGAGCTTCTTACATTGGCAAAGAACGTGATTTCAGCTCTAAAAGATTTGACATATTTTACAATGGAAATAGCCAAGTTTTAGGTGGTGATCCAAATGCAATTCTTGCTGATGAAAATATCTGGGTACAATCTACAAATTTATTTCAAACAACCACCGGTTCTTATATTAAAGGAGGTTTCGAAAGAACAAATGTCTATAATTCTGAGTCAAAAAATGAAGCCTTCTATTTTTCATCCGAATTAAAATTTTCTGAAATGATAAAAGCTGTTGTTGGCGTTCGCCTTGAAACATATCAGCTTAGATACACCGGTGAAAATTTATTAGGAACAAAATTTGAAAACGAATTATTTTTAGACGATAAAGATTTATTTCCCAACGTAAACCTTATAATTTCTCCTAATGAAAAAAGTAACATTAGAGCTTCTTATTATAAAACAACGGCAAGACCAACTTTTAGAGAAGCTTCATCAGCATATTTAATTGATCCTGTTACAGAAACATTTTTTCTTGGTAATCCAGATATAAAATCTTCATATATTGATAATATAGATTTAAGATATGAAATATTTGGAAACAATAGTGAAATGTTTGCTTTCAGTCTTTTTTCTAAAAATTTTAAAGATCCAATTGAAATTTCTGTTGTGAGTGATGATACTCCAAATGATTTTACAGCAATTAATAACGAAAAAGCAACTGTTAGAGGTATCGAATTTGAAATAAGAAAAAATCTATTTGTTATTGATAATCTAACATTTAATGCGAATTCAAATGCTTCTTTTATTAGCGCCAAACAAACAATGAGTGATATTGAATATGACAGCAGAGTTATTTTAGCAGAACCTGGTCAAGTAATCAGCAGAGAAAGAGAACTTCAAGGTCAATCACCTTACATGATTAATGCAGGATTAGTAGTAAATGAAAGCGAAAAAGAATTGGAAGTAGGTGTTTTTTATAATGTTCAAGGACCAACGTTAGAATTTGTTGGATTTGGTGGTATTCCTGATATCTATTCAGAACCTTTTCATAACCTTGATTTTTCTGCTTCAAAAGTATTTAATGGCGAAAAAATCAGCAAGAAAATAACATTAAAAGCTAATAATATATTACAAGAAAAAAGAGAAAGTTACTATGTTTGGAATGATGAAAAAAGTGGTTTATTTAGAAGTTTTTCACCAGGAATATTGTTTTCTTTAGGAGTTAGTATTACTTTTAATTAAATAAACGTATTGCAAATATGGCAATGCAATTTAAATTATAGATGATTTTGTAAAAGACATTCTTCTTATAAAAACATAAGATGTACAAAGAGGGAACTTAGTAGCAACTCAACCAAACTATATAGAAATAAAAGGACTTTTAACGAGGTCCTTTTTTATTTATATAGTTATTTGATACAAACCTATTAACTACGCCTAATTCTTAAAGTATAACCATTTAAAATTGATAAAAAACCCTCTACGGATGTTTAAATGTTTTTTAAAATGGCAAAAAAGAGACACAACAGAATTAGATGATTTTTGGAATTCTAACAACGCCTATAGTATATAATAAAACACTACAGGCAAATCTTTATCCATACACACTAAAAAGAAATGGTCTAAAACATAAATCCGTGCACTATTATCTGTAAATCAATATCTAACGCTTTCTAAATTGTCTTTTTTTAATGGATTTATTGCTTGTGCTTTTATATCAATTATACATTTCTGAAAGCCAAAAAGGTAGTTTATAGTAAGGAATTGTTACATGTAAAACAGTAATTATTTACTTTAAGTCGGATCTAGAAAAACTTTTACGATGACTATCTAAAATTCTACAAACACTTTTTAAAAGAGCAAAATTGCGTTAATCTACAACATTCGGAATTGCATTTTTTACCTTTTTTATAAATAACACTACAGACGGCAATTTCTACAAAAATTCAAAACGCTCTATAACTAATGATAGTTAAAAAAAAGTTACACTATAAAAGCTGATATACAGCATCTAAAAAAGAG
>JANQTQ010000085.1 GCA_030731625.1 Polaribacter sp.
GATAGGGATAATTCTATTTTGCTCAATTTCCGATAAGTTGCTCTCAAATGGCATACAACGTTTACGTATAAACAAAGTTGCGGGTTTGGATGCGAGGATTTTCCGCAGGAAAATCGGAAGCTTGCAAACACAAAACCAACTTTGTGAAAGCTAAATCTAGCAATTTTTTTTATACAGTGTTATGTTTAGTGCTTTTTTTTGTCAGCTTAATTATTAATTATTTTTCGGTCTGTTTTTAAATCCGTGAATTTTTTAAAGTCAGCACTACCCTATTATTTGTCCTTTTTATTTTTCCTCAAACAAGCTTAAAAGTCCGCCGCAGATTTTTGTCAACGTTTTGATTGCGTAACGTTGATAAAAGTCCGATTTTTTAATTCCACAAACAAGCTCAAAAGTCAGCTGTATATTTTGTCAAAGTTCCGATTGCGCAATGTTGTTAAAAGTCCGATTATTTAATTTTTCATAAAGCATTAAATTCTGCGTAAATAATTGTCAAATTCCGATTTTTATAAAGTCAAATTTTAGCTAAATTTTGATTGTCGAACGGTAATTTCCGCATTAAACATAACGTATTTGTGTTATGAAAAGTTGCGTATTTGACAACGAGGAATTTCCAACGGAAATTCTGAAGTTGGCAAAGAAGCAACTGTCTTTGATAAAGCTAAAAATAGCAATTTTTTATACACAGTGTTGGCAACTGGCTTTTATTCCGTTATTTCTGTTTTTCATTCAATTCTTTCAGTTTTCATATTCAAATAACATTTAATTCTGTCAAATATATTCTAATTTTTAAAAAAGATTTCCAATAATGGGTAATAGTAAAAAAATAGAAATTCCAACTATTGTAATCCAATATTGATAATTTTTTTCCTCCTTTTTTATACTACTCAAAATAATGAAAATAAGACTCAGAAAGAGTAAAATTGTCGTCATTATTCCGAAATAGAATAATACTTCTCCTGTATTGTCTTGTTCATTCAAAAAACTCGTGTAATTGATTGTCAAATAGAATGAAATAATGTTAATTATTATAATCCAAATTATAAAACGAAAAGCCCAATTTTTAAAATTTATTTTATTCATATTTTCGATTTCAGTTCGTTCTCCAGCTTGTTGCCAACGGGTTATATTAAAACAAATATATTGTTTTTTGGTTATATCTTCCCGGATAATAAAAGTTTTTCGTTGTCATTATCGCGGTTGTTTAGCTTCTGTAAAGCGATGTCTAAAGGGTTTTGAATGTCCATTAAATCCTTTCTTTTTACATGGGTGTATATCATAGTGGTTTCTGGTTTTGCATGTCCTAATAAAGATTGTATGTATCTTATATCAACGCCGTTTTCTAATAAATGTGTGGCGTAACTGTGTCGTAATGTATGCGGAGTTACATTTTTCTTAATGTTGGCATTCAAACAACTTTTTCTTAAAAATTGACGAACACTCTCAGCACTGTATTTTCCTTCGTTTTGACCCTCTACAAAATAAATCTTTGGTTTATAAGAGTGATAGTAATTTGTTAAAAGTGGTAAAAAACTATCGGCCAAACTTACATATCTATCTTTTCTGCCTTTGCCGTTTTTTACAATCAACTGTTTTCTTTCTATATGAAAATCGGCTAACTTTAAATTAATCAACTCGCTAATTCTTAATCCGCACGAATAAATCAATGCAATAATGGCTTTGTGTTTTAAATTCTGCGTACTTTGAATAATCGATAAAACTTCTTCTTGAGATAGCACACTGGGTAATTTCCTAGATCTTTTTGGGCGTTCTAAAACTAAATCGTTAATTTTTGTTTGCGGACAAAACTGTGTAAATAATTTTAAAGCACTTACAAATTGTCGTTGAGAACTTACAGAATAATTACGCTCTATAAAAACGCTTTCTATAAAAAGTTCTACATCTCTATTTGTTAACTCATCTAATGCTTTTTTTGTGTGAAAATTAATAAAATCAGCTACAAAAAAAGTATAGGTTTGCAAGGTGCTTTCACTATATCTTTTGCCCTTTAAATAACTGTAAAAATTGTTTAAAAGTGTTTTTTCTTCCGCAGTTAAATTGCGTTTAAATAAGGTTTTTTTAGGCAGTTTGGTACTATTTATAGTGGTAATATCCTTAAAAGTTTTAGCAACCAGTTGTATGTTTTCTTCACTAAAATCTAAATACCAACTTTTCATAGATCGGCTCCAACGGGCATCTTTTATTTTTCTGGTCAAATTTATAAGCGTGTCATTATACGTGAACTTTAAAAGTAACTTTAGTTCTTTTTTATGACTTTGCTGTTCTAAATATATAGTAGGATATGACAAATTTCTTTTTTTAGCACTCTAAAAATAAGCATTTTATTTCAATTAAATGGGGTATAGTTAAATAAATTAACGGTCAATAGCATATTTATATGGGGTGCATAAATTGGTAGAACCTATATAATTTAATGACAATGAAAAGACAATAGGGTAGAAGCTGTAATTGCGTCAAGGAGGAACCTTGTCTCGCGTCAGGCTAAAGTTTGTCACGGGTCAAGGAGAGTTTTATCACGGAGCAGGGAGAGTTTTGTAAAAGTTCTAGTATAGTTTTATAAAAATACTACTAAAGTTGGCTAAAAATACTAGTATTGTTTTCTAAAAGATCTAGTATTTTTACAATATTTCGAAGATTTTTTTAGTGCGTACAGGCATATAATCGAACATAAAGGTAGGTAAAAAAAAACGAAAAACCGTAGCAATACGATATAGGATTACTAAAAGAACCAGTCGTTATCAAATTAAAAGCGGGCAGTGCATTAAGTAAGCTATTACTGCAGATGTAATAAATTTAGATATGTTAAGGAGAACCATCAGTATCATAAGTAGCAAAAATACCTTGTGTAGAATAGGTGTGAAAGCGTTGGTATAGGTGTTTGTGTTTGTATGAAGTTAGAGTCTTATTTACACCTAGTAGTACACAATTTAAAATCAGTTTCATGCCATAATTATGGTTAAATGATGGTGTCTTTGATAGGATCAAATGATAGTATCATCAATGAAATCAACTTATTCCATACAAAAAAACGATCTGTATAAAATAGATTTGGTATAATTAATTACTTAAAATAGTAGTGGTAGCACTTTGTAATCCTTTCCCTTTTACTTGTAATTCTATTTTTCCTTTTTTAGTATCAGCTTGCACTAAAACAACCAATTTTCCGCTAAATAATTTCATAGTTGGTAGGTGAAATAGTTCTAAAGAAGTAGCATCGCCATTACAAACTGCTTTAAAAATTCCATTTCCGGTTACTTTAAAAGTCAATTGATTGGTGGCAGTAGGGCATTCAATGCCGTTCTTATCTACCACAGAAACCGTTACAAACGAGAGGTCTTTTCCGTCTGATTGTAGGGTTTTTCTATCCGGATGCAATACAATTTGATACGGTTTTCCAGCTGTTTTAACTTCTTTAGTCGCAACTGGTTTTTCATGATGGTCTAGGGCAACCACTTTTAAAGTTCCGGGTTCGTACACTACATCCATCCACATCAAACGATATCTTTCTTGCGGATTTCCAGTTTTTATTTTCGTTTGAATTCCCATACTTTTTCCGTTGATAAATAACTCTGCTTTCTCATAATTGGTATACACAAAAACAGGTGTTTTTTCGCCTTCACGTCCTTCCCAATTCCAATGAGGTAAAATATGCAAAGTTTCCTCTTTAGTATTCCATCTACTTCTGTACAAATAATACCTATCTTTTGGCAAACCCGCCAAATCATTCATTCCAAAATACGAACTTCTAGAAGGCCAACTTTCATCATAAGGCGTTGGTTCTCCTAAATAATCAAAACCAGTCCAAACAAATTCGCCAATCACCCAAGGTTTATCATCCTGTAAAATAAAATCATCTTCTGGTAAATTAGACCAACTGCAATATTCTAAATCGTAAGACGAACTTTGAAAATCGGGATACTGTTTCATGCTCGCTTTTACTACCGGGAATTTATAAATTCCGCGAGAACTCACCGTAGAAGCAGTTTCTGATCCTAATAAAAAACCTTGCGGAAAACGTTTGTACGCTTCCTCATACAAATGCACTCTATAGTTTAAGCCAGGGATGTCCATAATAGCGCCAAAACCAGAAGCCATGACTGCTTTTACTTGATCCATACCAACCGTTACAGGTCTTGTTGGGTCTTCTCTGTGAAAAATATCTTGCAACCATTTGGCACGTTTTACACCTTCTTCTCCCCATTGATCTGGCACTTCATTTCCAGAACTCCAAAGCACTATAGAAGGATGATTTTTAGTGGCGCTCACCAAATTTACAATGTCTTTTTCTGCATACTCCTCAAAAAAACGGTTGTAGCCATTTGCTACTTTTGGTTTTGCCCATTCATCAAAACTTTCGGCCAAAAACAAAAAGCCCATTTCGTCACACAATTCTAATTGCTCTAAAGAAGGCATATTGTGCGAACTTCTAATGGCATTTACACCCATATCTTTTAAAATAGTGAGCTGTCTTTTTAAAGCAGCAACATTTAGAGCAGTGCCTAAAGGACCTAAATCGTGATGCAAACAAACGCCTTTAAATTTGGTGATGTGATCGTTTAAAACAAATCCTTTTTCGGGCGTAAATGCAATACTTCTAATTCCGAATTTTGTGCTAATTTCATCCGTTAAAACATCCTTTATAAAAAGCTGTGTTACGGCGGTGTACAAATACGGATTCTCTGGACTCCATAAATTGGGTTGTTCAACTTTTAGTTGCTGATCAAATTCAGATCCAAATAAAGTAGTAGTTTCATCAGCATTTACCATGTTGCCGGTAGCATCAAAAAGGGTTGTTTTTAAGGTTCCTGCTTGGACAGAAACTTTTGTTTTGATGCTAACTTTAGCTTCAGCTTTGCTCACAAAAGGCGTTGAAATAAAAGTGCCCCAATGCTGTATGCTTTGTTTATTTTTGATGATAAGACTTACTTTTCTATACAAGCCTGCACCGGGATACCAACGTGATGCAAATTCTTTATTGCTTAATTTTACGGCTAACGTATTTTCTCCTTCAAGCAGATCATCAGAAACATCAAAGTAAAAATAACTATACCCATATTTCCATTCGCCAATTTTTTTACCGTTTAAAAAAACTTCAGGCTCACTCATGGCGCCTTCAAATTGTAAAAGAATTGTTTTGGTAAGGTCTTCTTTTTTAATGGTGATTTTTTTTCGATACCAAGCGGTTCCTGTATGCGGCAAAGCACCTGTTCGGCCTGTTTTTTCGGTTGCAATATTTTCGCCATTTTGCACAATGGCAACGGTTTGCTTGTCTATTTTTTTATCAAAAGGTCCGTAAATTGCCCAATCGTGCGGTACGCTTACTTTTTGCCAAGCGGTATCATTAAAATCTATTTGAAACGCATTTTCTGAATCGCCTTTAAAAAACAACCAATTATCTTCTAATAAAATAGTTTTTCTAGTTTGTGCGCAAATACTAAAACTGATAAAA
>JANQTQ010000086.1:0-2555 GCA_030731625.1 Polaribacter sp.
GCATTAGAAGTAGATGGAACTTCAGTTGCTGGTTTTACACCAAATAAAAGCACATATTTAGTTGAATTAGTAGGAGGAACAACAGAAGTACCACAAGTTACTTTGGCTACAACTTCAGATGCTGCTGCTTCAAGAGTTATCACACAAGCGTCTTCTATTCCTGGGGCAGCTTCTGTTTTAGTAACTTCACAAGATGGTTCAACAACTAAAACGTATACGATATCTTATTTTATTGGAGCACCTAATACAAATGCCCCAACACCACCAGCTCGTCAAACATTAGATGTTATTTCAATTTTTAGTGATACTTATAATAATATATCTGATGCAAATTACAATCCAGATTGGCAACAAACTGGTCTAAGTTCTGCAAATGTAGCCTTTCAACCAACGGGTTCTGGAAATGCAGTTTTAGCATATACAAACTTTAATTATCAAGGAATAGAATTTAGTTCAGTTCAAGATTTAACAGCTATGGAGTTTTTACATTTAGATATTTGGACTGTTAATGGTGTAGCGCCTGCTATAACTGTAATTAGTTCAGGTACAGAAATTCCTCACTCAATTCCTAACGGAGATGGTAAATGGCAAAGTATAGAAATTCCTGTTGCAGGGATTACTGGTGATCTTACAAAAGCTATTCAATTAAAATTTACAGGAGGTAATGGTTCTTCAACTGCTATTTATGTCGATAATATATATTTTTATAAAAGCCCAACAGTTTCTGGTAAAGATGCAACATTAAGTGCTTTAAAAGTAGATGGAAATACCGTTGCAGGTTTTACGCCAAATTCTCAAAACTATTTGGTTGCTTTACCTGGAGGAACAACAGTAGTTCCTCAAATTACTTTAGCTACAACTACAGATGCTTCGGCGTCAAGAGTAATTACACAAGCTACAGCAATACCTGGTGATGCTACTGTTGTAGTAACAGCACAAGATGGCACAACTAAAAAAACGTATAAGGTGTCCTTTTTTATTGGTGCACCAAATGTAAATGCGCCAACACCACCTGCTCGTAATGCCATAGATGTAATTTCAATTTTTAGTGATACTTACAATAATATAACAGGTGCAAATTACAATCCAAATTGGCAACAATCAGGTTTTAGTTCTGCAAATCCAGAATTTAAACCAACTGGTTCTGGAAACGTAGTATTGGCTTATCCAAATTTTAATTATCAAGGAATAGAATTCAATTCTGTACAAGATATATCAGCTATGGAATTTTTACATTTTGATATTTGGACAGTTAAAGACATAACACCAACAGTTTCTGTAATTAGTTCTGGTACTCCAATTTCTAAAACAATTCCAAATGGTGATGGTAAATGGCAAAGTATTGAAATTCCTGTAGCAAATATTACTGGTGATGTTACAAGAACAATTCAATTAATGTTTAATGGAGGTAGTGGTTCTCCTAGTGCTATCTATGTAGATAATATTTATTTTTATAAAAATCCTTCGGCTGCTGGAAAAGATGCAACATTAAGTGCGCTAAGAGTTGATGGAACTTCTGTTGCAAGTTTTACACCTAACACAGTTTCATATGTAATGCCTTTAGTAGGAGGAACAACAGTAGTACCTCAAATTACGTTAGCAACAACTACAGATGCTTCAGCAACTGCAGTTATAACACAAGCTGCTTCAATTCCTGGCGAAGCTTCTGTAGTTGTAACTTCTAAAGATGGTTCAACAACTAAAACGTATTCAGTATCATTTTATATTGGTGCACCAAATGTAAATGCGCCAACACCAATTGCTCGTGAAACTTCAGATGTTATTTCAATTTTTAGTGATACGTATAATAATATAATAGGTGCAAACTATAATCCAGATTGGCAACAAACTGGTCTTAGCTCTGCAAATATTGAGTTTAAACCAGCAGGTGCAGGAAATAATGTTCTTGCTTACACCAACTTTAGTTATCAAGGAATAGAATTTAATTCAGTTCAAGATTTAACTTCTATGGAATTTTTACATTTAGATATTTGGACGGTTAATGGTTTAAAACCTAGTGTAGTTATCATAAGTTCTGGTACAGAAATACCTCATTCTATGCCTAATGGTGATGGTAAATGGCAAAGTATAGATATTCCTGTTGCAGGGATAACAGCTGATATAACTAAAGCTATTCATTTAAAATTAATTGGAGGTAATGGTTTTTCTAATGCTATTTATGTAGATAATATTTATTTTTGGAAGGCAGCAGCTCTTGGAACCAATGATGTTGAAATTTTAAATTTTAATGCTTTTCCTAATCCTTCTCAGAATAGTTGGACCATTAAAACTAATAATGTGACTATTACTTCTATTAAAGTATTTGATTTACAAGGTAAAAATGTGTTTTCATCAACACCAAATACAAACACAACAGTTATAGAAGGAACTCATTTAAAAGGTGGGGTATATTTTGCTCAAATAAAAACAGCATCTGGTGTTAAAATTATGAAGCTTATTAAAAAGTAAAATTGTTTTATTAAATTTAGATAATAAATAAATTAAAATATGACATTTAAAAATAAATTAGTACTTAAAGAATTTTTTCTTTTAGT
>JANQTQ010000086.1:2565-5449 GCA_030731625.1 Polaribacter sp.
TAGTTTTTTAATTCTTATATTTTATATGTTAATTTTTTTTTAACAGTTTTATGATTGATCTTCTTCTTCTTCTTCTTCTTCTTTTTTTGAATATAGTTTAATATACGTTTTGTTATTTTTTTCAACTTTTTTTGTTTTGTGCTTTTTCATTATCCGCACAAACAACTCAAGTTGGAAGTGGAAGTTATACAAAATCTTTTCCAGGAACAGATGTTGCTGGTAGAAATGGATTTCCTTCTGGTGCACCACAATTAACTGGTAATGCAGCAGGAAAACCTGTACCAACAAATGATTGGTGGTCTAAATTAGTAAAAGAAGATCATGCAGATAATTTATTTAATTATCCTATGACCTTAAAAACCACAAATAATGGTTTAATTGTAACCTATATTCCTTCTGGAGTTATTGGAGATTCTGCACCAATTGAAGTAAAACTATCTGGTTTATCAACAACAAAAACCACAGTTTCTGATTATTCTGATTGGACAGTAACCATGAATTGGAAAGATGCTACGCACGAATTAAAAACAACAGCAGGAATTGGAATGCCTTTTTTATATTTTGAAAAGGATGCTGATGATGTGGTAGAAATCAAAGTAAATTCTGGTACAGCAACTATAAGTAATGAAATGCTAATTGTAGAAAATGCTACAAGTGGAGCAGATTTTGTTTTTTATGCGCCTTCAGGCAGTTCTTGGGTAAATTCTGGCATTACTTTTACATCTACATTAAACGGTAAGGCGTATTGGTCTATGGTGATGTTGCCTCAAAATACAGCTAATATAACTAGTGCAGCACAAGATTTTAAAAAATATTCCTTTGTTTTCCCTACAACTACAGAAACTTCTTGGGATTATAATGAAGCTTCATCGAAAGTAACAACAACGTTTACAGTTAACTCTGTTGTAAAAGAAGGTTCAGAAACAAACATGTTATTGGGTTTATTACCGCACCAATGGAATAATTTATCAGCAATGTCTGCAACGCCAAATGAGGCAACTTATAGTTCAATTAGAGGAGCATTAAAAATGTTAAAAGGAAATACTTTTTCTGTAGAAAATACTTTTAAAGGTATTTTACCAACATTGCCTTATTTAGCAAACTACAGTGAAGGCTTTAGTCCGGCTGCTTTAGATAGTAAAATTGCTCAAATAGAAAATGATGGTTTAGCAACTTGGACAGATTCTTACAACGAAGGACAAGTTATGAATCGTCTAATTCAAACGGCAAGAATTGCAGATCAAACAGGCAATGTTGCAGCAAGAGATAAAATGATTGCAACTATAAAAGAACGTTTAGAAGACTGGTTGTCTTTTGAATCTGGAGAAAAAGCATTTCTTTTTTATTACAATGCTGCGTATGCTACTTTAATAGGGTATCCTGCAGGTCATGGACAAGATTCGAACATTAATGATCATCATTTTCACTGGGGATATTTTATTCATGCAGCAGCTTTTATGGAGCAATTTCAACCAGGTTGGATGAATCAATGGGGAGATATGATAAATCTTTTAGTGAGAGATGCAGCTTCATCAGACAGAAATGATGACACGTTTCCTTTTTTAAGAAATTTTAGTCCGTATGCAGGTCATAGTTGGGCGAATGGATTTGCTTCTTTTCCACAAGGAAATGACCAAGAATCAACATCAGAAAGTATGCAATTTGCATCCTCTTTAATTCATTGGGGAACAATCTCAAACAACAAAGAAATTAGAGATTTAGGAATTTATATTTACACAACAGAGCAAACTGCTATCGAAGAATATTGGTTTGATGTTTATGAACGCAATTTTCATGCAAATCAACAATATAGTTTAGTATCTAGAGTTTGGGGTAATTCTTATGATAATGGTACTTTTTGGACTTCAGATATTGCTGCTTCTTATGGTATAGAAATGTATCCTATTCATGCGGGTTCTTTTTATTTAGGACATAATCAACAATATGCACAGAAATTATGGGATGAAATTTCTCAAAATACAGGCGTTTTAAACCAAGAAAATAACGATAATTTATGGCACGATACCTATTGGAAATATTTATCGATGATAAATCCGCAAGAAGCTGTAAACCTTTACAATGCGTATCCTGATAGAAATTTAAAGTTTGGTATTTCTGATGCTCAAACATATCATTGGTTGCACAGCGCAAATGCTTTGGGAGTTGTAGATGCAACGATTACTGCAGATTACCCAATTGCAATGGTTTTTAAACAAAACGGAGAAACTACGTATGTTGCTCATAATTATACCAATTCAGAAATTATTGTTTCTTTTTCTGATGGATTTCAATTAACAGTTCCTGCGCATCAAATGATTACGAATAAAGATGTTTCAATTTCTGGAGTTATTAGCTCAGATTTTAATCAAGCGTATACAAATGGAAGTGTAAATTTATCAGTAGCAACTACAGGAAGTGGCGTTACAAAAGTTGAATTTTATGACGGAACAGCTTTAATTGGTACAAAAACGGATGCTCCATATAATTTTAAAGCAGAAAATTTAGTTCTTGGTGTGCATGGTATGTATGCAAAAGTCTATGAAAATACGAATTTTGGTGTAACCAATATTGTACAAGTTCAAGTTGGTGAACAAGTACCTTATTTAGATACTGCTTTTGCAATTCCAGGAAGTATTGAAGCAGGAAATTACGATAAATTTGAAGGAGGAGTTGGACAAAATATTTCTTATGTAGATGTTTCTCAAAATAATGAAGGTGATTTTAGAACTGATGAATATGTAGATGCTGCAATAGATAATGCAGAAGGAAATACAGTGGGTTGGATTTCTGCTGGTGAATGGTTAGAGTATTCAATTGATGTGCAAACTTCTGGTAAATACAATGTAGATGTTCGTTTTGCTTCTGGTAATTCTAATGGTGGAGG
>JANQTQ010000087.1 GCA_030731625.1 Polaribacter sp.
CTTTTTTAGTTATTCTTATTTTATCTTAAGAAAAGTTAAGAAATTGACCTTTTATTTTTACGATTTGTTTCATATCGCTAATCTATTTTTTCCTGCCTCTTGTATCTTGTATCTTGTATCTTGTATCTTGTTTCTAATCTCTTCTTTAAAAAAACCTATTTACTCGCAAACAACTTTATATCATTGGCAGATACTTCTTTTTCTCCAAGAATTATTAAACGTTCAACTACGTTTCTAAGTTCTCTAATGTTTCCTGTCCAATCGTATTTTTGTAAAAGATTAATAGCTTCTGATGAAAAGGCTTTTTTAGGTGTACCCTGTTCTTCTGATATTTTTGCTGTGAAAAAATCTACCAACAAAGGAATATCTTCACGTCTATCATTTAATGCAGGAACATTTATCAAAATAACTGCCAATCTGTGATATAAATCTTCTCTAAAACGACCTTCGGCAATTTCTGTTTTTAAATCTTTATTTGTTGCAGCAACAACTCTCACATTTACTTTAATATCTTTATCAGAACCCACTCTAGAGATTCTACTTTCTTGTAAAGCACGTAATACTTTTGCTTGTGCAGACAAACTCATATCACCAATTTCATCTAAAAAAATAGTTCCTGTATTTGCCGCTTCAAACTTACCAGCTCTGTCTTTATTTGCCCCTGTAAAAGAACCTTTTACATGTCCAAAAAGTTCACTTTCTATTAATTCTGATGGAATTGCAGCACAGTTAACTTCAATCATTGGAGCTTTCGAACGATCTGATTTTTCATGCAACCAATGCGCCACTAATTCTTTTCCTGTTCCGTTTGGACCCGTTATTAAGACCCTTGCATCCGTAGCTGCAACTTTTTCTATGATGTCTTTAATATGAGAAATAGCAGCACTTTCGCCAATCATTTCGTAGTTTTTGCTTACTTTTTTCTTTAAACGCTTATTTTCTACAAGCAGCGTTTTATTTTCTAAAGCATTTCTTACAGTATTTAAAAGTCGGTTTAAATCTGGCGGTTTTGAGATATAATCAAAGGCTCCTAAGCGCATTGTATTTACAGCTGTATCTAAATCACCATGACCAGAAATCAT
>JANQTQ010000088.1 GCA_030731625.1 Polaribacter sp.
GTAGTTTAGAATTAAACACAGGAATTCATATTCCAGTTTCATCAGAAAGAACAACTTCAATTTTAGAGCAAATTCAGATAATTAAACGATAACTAAATTTCGTTGATTACAAAACCAATCAATTTCAAATCTTCCCAAAATTTTTGATATGATTTGGTAACAACCTCAGCATTTAAAATTTTGATGGGTACTTTTAACGCTAAAGGCGCAAAAGCCATTGCCATTCTATGATCATTATATGTTTTTATGGCAATATTTTCTTTTATTTCTAATGATTTTTCTAAATGCAAACTTTCGTTTGTTACAGAAATAGTTGCTCCTAATTTTGACAATTCATCATGCAAGGCAACTAATCGATCTGTTTCTTTAATTTTTAAGGTATGTAAACCGGTTAAATTACACGCAACACCTAATGCAAAACAAGTAACTGCAATGGTTTGCGCAATATCTGGAGCATTTTTTAAATCTATTTCTAGCGTTTCATTACTGCTTTTTCTTACTTTTTTTAGAGTGATAGCATGTTCGCCAAAAGTAGTAGCCACGCCAAAATGCTGATAAATAGCTGCCAAACAAGAATCTCCTTGTAAGCTTTGTTTTCTGTAAGCGGATAATGTAATTTGTGAATTTACCTCTGCCAAAGCAACAATTGAATAAAAGTAACTTGCAGAACTCCAATCTGACTCTACAACAACCGTTTGTTTTTCAATATCTTTTTTAGGATAAACTTTAATGCTATTTTCTATAAAACTAGTTTCAATTCCGAGTTGATTTAACAAGCTCAATGTCATGTTAATATACGGAATAGAAGTAATTTTACCCATTAATTCTATTTCTAAGCCATTTTCTAATTTAGCCGCAATTAACAATAAAGACGAAATATACTGGCTACTTACATTGCCTTCAATTTGAACTTTATCTTTTGTAATTTTAGTACCTTTTATTCTAATTGGTGGATACCCAATTTTATCTTCATATTTAATATTTGCACCTAAATCTTTCAACGCATTTACTAAAATCTCAATAGGTCTGTTTTGCATTCTTTCAGAACCTGTAAGTACCGTTTCTCTGCCGTTATTTGCTGCAAAATAAGAAGTTAAAAAACGCATTGCTGTACCTGCATGACCAATATTTACAGTTACATTATTGGTAGAAAGTGCATGTTGCATGTGCACAGAATCGTCTGAATCTGATAAATTTTCAATAGTAATTTCTGAAAATAATTTTTTTAGAATCAGCAATCTGTTAGATTCACTTTTAGAACCAGATATTGTTATTTTTTCATTAATTATTTTATTCTCTAAAACATTTAAAAGTATATCCATTGCTTAAATTCTAGTAATCATTTTTTTTTACAATTGTCAAAGTTAATACACAAAAGAAATCTACCAAAGTTTCTATAGAGTTTTTAGCTTGAAAACTATCTATTTTTCCAACTTTCATTCCAAAGTTTTCTTACATAATGAAAAAACCTAAAAAAAAGGGCAAAACAAACTGTTTGAAAAAGAATACTTTTAAAATCAAATTTATATTCAAAAAGCAAATAGGCAATAAATTGACCTGTTGCAAACATTAAAAAAAGTATAGGAATGTAAATTAAAATATATTTCCAAAAAGGCAATGAATTTATCAATGCTGTTTCTTCATTTACATTTTTATTTAGCTTCTCATTTACTTTTTTAAAGAACATTACTTCATGTTTTTATTGGTAACGTATAAGGCATAAACGGTACTAAAAAACAATTTAAATCCAAAGAAATTTTGCCATTTTCCATCAGCAAAGTTAGCCTCTGCAACTTTAGCAAAGTCTCCAGCAGTAATTGCGCTCCAACTATTCATCAATAAAGAAATCATGGTAACGATTATAAAAAAAGGAATGGCAAACTTCGCAAAGTTTATCCAAAAAGATTTCGTTTGAAATCTTGTGAAAACTATTTTTGCCCCTTCTGTAAAATTTTTAATAAAGCTCATTATTTTAATTTTTGATTATTTTGATGGCGATCGTGATCGCGTTTGGTTTTAATATCTAATTTTTTCTCAAAAGCGTCTTGTAAATCAATGCCGGTTTGGTTTGCTAAACACAAAACAACAAAGAGAACATCTGCCAATTCTTCGCCTAAATCTTTGTTTTTATCAGATTCTTTTTCACTTTGTTCTCCGTAGCGTCTGGCAATAATTCTGGCAACTTCGCCAACCTCTTCTGTTAATTGGGCCATGTTTGTAAGTTCGTTAAAATACCGAACTCCGTGATCTTTAATCCAATCGTCAACTTGTTTTTGTGCGTTTTGTATGTTCATTTTAAAGTAATTTCTATGCGGTAAAGTTACAAAACGATCAAGAGAAATTCTGTTTATTTAATTCTTTTAGTTCTTATTTTTAAAATATCGTGTAAAAAAATAAATTGCACAAAAGTTAAAAACAAATTAAAAACAAATAAAACAGTTTAGCTTATAAAAATACTTTATATTTGTTTATATCATTTTGTAAAATACATTACGGTTTCTGTTTTTTTTTAACAGATCAAACATTACTAATTTAGTTTAAATCCAACCCCCAAAACATTGGAAAAGAACAAATATAAAGTATTACTTATCCTATTTATTTTGATAATTATATCTAATCAGATAATAATTAGCAAATCTATTTCTCACCAAAAATCTGATGCCGAAATAATAAACGTTGCAGGAAGACAGCGAATGTATAGCCAAAAAATAACCAAAATGGCTTTGTATTTGCAAGAAATGAAAAACTCTCCTTCATACATTGAAAACTTGTCGAGTTTAAAAAAAGTTATAGACAGTTTTGATGAATCTAATACCTACCTTAAAGAAAAAAATTTACAACATTATTATAGCGACACTATAAATATTCTTTTTGAAGAAAATATTCCTTATTTTGATAAAATCATTGCTTCATCTCGCCAGTTTATAGAAAACCCTACTAATGAAATAGCTTATAATCAATTTTTAGAAACAATTAAAAAAAATGAAGATCCGTTTTTAAGAACTATGGATGCCATTGTAAATGAGTATCAAAGAGATTCTGAAAATCAATTAGATTTTTTAAAAAAAACGGAATACTTTTTTATCACCTTCACATCCATTTCGCTTTTAGCCATTATCTTCTTTATGTTTCTGCCAATATTTAAAGAAAATAAATCATTAACTGAATTAAACAATGAATTAGAGCAGTTTAAAAAAGAAATTGAGGAAAAAGAGAAGGATAAAAAAAGAATAGAAGAAAATTCTCACAGAACAAACTCTGTAGCAAGAATTGGAAGTTGGGAAGTAGACTTGGTAAATCAAAAAGTTTCTTGGAGCAAAGTAACTAGAGAAATTCATGATGCAGATGATGACCATATCCCTACTCTAGAAAACGGTATAAACTTCTACAAGGAAGGTTATAGTAGAAATAAAATTACAGAAGTTTTAGACAATGCTATTAAAAATAATGTTCCTTGGGATGAAGAACTGCAAATAATAACGGTAAAAGGAAGAAATATCTGGGTTAGAGCTATTGGTCAACCTGAAACCATAAATGGCAAATGTGTTCGTTTGTTTGGAAGTTTTCAAGACATTAATGCTGTTAAAATAGCTCAAATTGAATTAAAGAAAGTAAATGAGGAATTAAATGCTATTTTAGATTCTGGTACGATTTCAATTATACGAACAGATACAAATGGCATTATTACTTATTTTAATGAAGGGGCAGAAACATTGCTTGGCTATACAAGTGAAGAATTAGTAAATAAAGAAACTCCTGCTATATTTCATGATAAAGAAGCCATTTCACAAAGAAGTAAAGAGCTTTCTGAAACATATAAAAAAGAAATTAAAGGTTTTGATGTTTTAACAACCATTGCCAAAGAAAACAAAGTTGACTCTAGAAAATGGACTTATAGAAGAAAAGACGGAAGTTCTTTAATTATGCAAGTTAGCATTAGCGCAATAAAAGATAAAAACGGTGAAATTATTGCTTTTCTTGGTGTTGGAGCAGACATTACAAAACTTACAGAACAAAATAACCAATTGGCAAATTTTGCTCAAATTGCCTCACATAACTTAAGAGCGCCTGTTAGCAATTTAACTTCGTTATTAGATTTATATGATATTTGTGAAACACCCGAAGAAAAAGAATTTACTTTTAGTAAATTTAGAACTGTAATTTCTCATTTATCCGACACCTTAAACACTTTAATTGATGCCATTAAAATTAGAGAAAAAAAGGAAGTTAAGATAGATATTAAGCCTTTATCATTTAGTAAGATCCTTAAAAAAACAGAAGAAATTATATCCGAAGAAATTAGTAAATCTAATGTAGTAATTACTTCAAATTTCTCAGCTATAGATACCATTGAATATAACGAATCCTATTTAGAAAGCATCCTTATTAATCTAATAAGTAATTCTTTAAAATATTCGTCTCCAGAAAGAACACCAAAAATAGAAGTGACATCCGCAATAAATAAAGGTAAAATTGAGTTAACAATTACAGATAACGGTCTTGGAATTGATTTGAAAAAAAATGGCCATAAATTATTTGGATTAAATCAGACTTTTCATAGAGATAAAGACTCTAAAGGAGTTGGTTTATACATTGTAAAAAATCAAATTGAATCTTTAAAAGGAACAATTATTTGTACTAGCGAAGTAGATAAAGGAACAACATTCACCGTAACATTTTAAATATAAAATAATATGCCACAAAACCAAAGTATTTGTATCGTAGACGACGATGAAGTTTATAAATTTTTTGTAAAAAAGATATTAAAAATAAAGAATCTAGCGGAAGATGTTTTAACGTTTCCTGACGGTGAAGTGGCTTATAATTTTATTGAGCAAAACAAAGAAAACATAGAAAAATTACCAGATATCATTTTTTTAGATATCAATATGCCTATTATGGATGGTTTTCAATTTATGGATGAGTACACCAAACTAAAAACACAAATTCTCAAGAAAATTACCATTTATATGATTACCTCTTCTATAGATCCTGTAGATTTAGAAAGATCAAAAAAATATACTGAGATTACAGATTTTATTTCAAAACCAATAACAGCTGAAGTTCTACAAAGAATTATTAAAATACCTAATCCAAATTTAATTTAATTTTTGAATATTGACTATTTTAAAGACACTGATCTTAGCATTTTTGTTTTAATATGTAATACTTTTATCAAAACATCTTGCAAATTAATTCTGGTTTGATTTTCTAAACACAGCACCACAAAAAATACGCCTATTAATTATATTCCCAATTTTATTTTTCTAGACTTCTTATCGCTGTACTCTCTAAAACGCTTGAAATGCTTAGGCTTCACTTCAACAATTTCTTGTTTCATTTAGTTTATTTCTACAAACCTGAGTTCGATGTAAGTTATTAGCAAAAAAGAGCTAATTGTGTTGTGTTTT
>JANQTQ010000089.1 GCA_030731625.1 Polaribacter sp.
TTGCATTTTTAAAAGCCGGAATTAACATCTCATTTTTATCTCTTTGGATAACACCGCCACAATGATCAAAATGTAAATGTGTTAAAAAAACATCTGTAATATCATCTCTATGAAAACCATGTTTTGCAAGGGAAGCATCCAAAGAAAAACCACCAAATAAATAATAATAACTAAAGAATTTTTCGGTTTGTTTATCGCCTAAACCTGTATCTACTAAAATTAAACGATTTCCGTCTTCAATAAGCATACTACGCATGCTCATATCTATTAAATTATTGGAATCTGCTGGATTTGTTTTTTGCCAAATTGATTTTGGAACAACGCCAAACATTGCACCACCATCTAATTTAAAATTTCCGGTTTCTATAGAATATATCTTCATTGTAAAAAATTAAAATCATTAATTGACTATAAAAATAATCAATTAATGATTTATAACCGCTCCAAAACTGAATAGATTTGCTTGTTTACAAAGATGGCGAAAAAAAGATATTTATTTGTTAAAGAAATCTAAAGGTTTAGGCAAGAATATTCTTCTAAAAAGTTTCTAAATTCGAATGAAATAGCGTTTAAACTTGATTTAATTTTTTCTGAAAGCTTTATTTTTTTCGTCATAACATGCGTCTTTTCTTATAAAGCAATAAAAGTAAGATACTTAACAATCTCGGCTATTTATTTTCGATAAAAGGAACTAATTTTCCGTTGAATTAAATTTATTTTAAAACAGAAAAAAATTATTCTTTTATTTCTATTTCCTGATGAATTTCATTTCCAAAACTATCTGTAACCGTAATTAAATATGAGCCAATTGTTGGTTTTATAGCAAAATCGTGTAATTCTTTTGTAGTTCCTAAAAAGGTGCTATTTAGATACCAAAAAAGCGTAACATCTTTATTAGAATGAGCAACTTTTAAAATGAGTTCATTTTGAGTTCCGTTAAAGTTTTTAGGTAAAAAAATAGTCGTTTTTTCTGTTGGATATAAAAACTTCATACTGTTATTAGAATCTCCTAAACAATCCATTCTAAACTTTGGTAAAGATTTATAAAACGGATTGTTGTCTTTGTAATAATACTCCATCAAAGGCGGTAAAACAAACCATGATTTTTGCTGAATATTCTCAAAACTTTCACAAGAAGTATTTACCTGATAAGATTCTGTTTTATCAACATTTACCAAAATATGAAACGGACAAGGCGCTGTTTTTAACCCAGAATTCTGAATGAATTCTAGTTTTACATCTTCACAAATATCTGTAGCTCTGTAACCGCTTTTTGTACAAATTTCTACCTGCGTCATTTCATCAAAAGGTTTCTCAAACCAATTAGAATTTGGCAATTTATCAAACACATCAAACAAAATAGGCGCCGCAGTTTGCACGCCAACCAAACCGGGTCTTCCTTCTCCATCTGCATTCCCAACCCAAACGCCAACCACAAAATCTTTGGTAACGCCAATTGCCCAAGCATCTCGAAAACCAAAACTTGTTCCTGTTTTCCAAGCTATTTCTTTGGATGAATCAAAAAACTCCCAATTTTCTTCTGCATTAGGTCTGTTTACCTCTTTTAAACTTTCAAAAGTTAGATACATAGAAGCTGCATCAAAAATTATTTTTTCTGATGTTTTTTCACCAAAATCAATTTTATCATCCTTAAAAAAAGTAGGTTCAGAAAATTCATTTTTAAAATAGCTGCTAGAATTTTCTGAGAAATGATTTACAGTCGAAGCCATTGACGCGTAACTTTTACATAAATCCCACAAGTTACTTTCTGCGCCACCTAAAGCCAATGTTAATCCATAATAATTGGCGTTTTTATTGATGTCTTTTAATTGTAATTTTTGCAAATAGTTATAAAATTTTTCTAAGCCAAACTCTTGCAACATTCTTACTGTTGGCACATTTAACGACTTTGATAACGCCAACTTTGCAGATACTGCACCCGCATATTTTTTATCAAAATTTTCTGGTTGGTAACTTCCAAAATTGGTAGGTATATCTGCTACCAAAGTATTTGGTAAAATTGCGCCATTATCTAACATTGCTGCGTATAAAAACGGTTTTAAAATACTTCCTGTACTTCTTGGCTTGTCAATTATATCAACATCTTTTTGGTGTTTTTGAGTTGTTTTAGAATTCCCAACATAACTTAAAACCTGTCTGCTTTTTACATCTAAAACCAACACAGCAATATTGTGTATTTCGTTATTTTTAAGAATGTTATATTGATTTTCCACAATCGAATTTACTTGCTCTTGCAACTTCCTATCAATTGTTGTTTTTACATATTCGCCCTTTTTTAAGGTATTTATTTTCTGTAATAAATGAGGCGCTTCTTGTGGTAAAGAATAGGGTTTTTGAGGTAATTCTTCTAAAACGGCCAACTCAAAAGTAAGAGAATCTATTATTTTTTTATCTAGCAATTTTTTTAATAACCGATTTCTTTTTTCTAATAATTTTTGTTGATTTTTTCCCGGATAAATCAATCTTGGTGCATTTGGCAACACCGCTAAAGTGGCAGATTCTGCCCAAGATAAATTGGCTGCTTTTCTATTAAAATACCGCCAAGAAGCAGCGTCTAAGCCCACCACATTTCCGCCAAAAGGCGCATTAGAACTCCAAAATGAAATTATTTTTTCTTTCGAAAACCGAAATTCTAAACGGGTTGCTAAAATTAATTCTTTTAGCTTTTCAAAATAAGTTCTTGGCTTATCATCTCTACTTAAGCGAATAACTTGCTGCGTAATGGTGCTTCCTCCTCTTTGAACGCCATTTGCTTGTAAATTTTGTTTAATTGCTTTTAAAATAGAAACCGGATTAAATCCAAAATGTTTGTAAAAATATTCATCTTCAAACTGAATTAAACAGGTTTTAAATTTCTCTGGAACGCTGTCGTTATGAGGAAATCTCCATTGACCATCATTTGCAATTAAAGCGCCCAATAATTCATCAGTAGAACTTGTAATTACGGTTGATGTTGGTTTCGTAAACAACTTTTTAGGTAAAGAAAACGCATAGAAAATCAACAGAATAACTACAAATATTGTTTTCTTTTTATGAAGTTTTAGGAAATTTATTATGTTCAACTTTTGATGATTTTTTTGTCATTGCGAGGCACGAAGCAATCTGTTATTATAATAGAGAGATTGCTTCGTAAACGCGCAATGACGTAACCTGTTTTTATTTAACTACCTCAACCCAATTCCCTTTAGTTCTAACCATATAATCATTGTCATACATTGCTTCTACCTGAATTCCTGGTAAATAATACGTTCCTAAATACCCCGCATTTAATAAAACGGTAAACGTTTTTGTTTCTGATTTTTTAGACTGCTGATTCAAATCAAAATAGAAATTAACGCGATCATCTCTAATATCTGTATAACGTGCATCACTTTTTGTCGTCGATCCAAAATCGGTAAAACGGGTATTTACAATTTCCCATCCTGATGGAAAAATCTGCGTTAAAGCAATGTTTTTAACAGTCTCATTCTTCGGATTACTTACAGTTATTTTTGCCACAAAATCCTGACCTTGTTTTAACTGATGTATGTTGATAATTTTACCCGTTAAATCTGTATATTTTAGTGAAACACTTAAACCTCTACTTTCGGATATTTCATCACCTAAAGGCAACTTCCCAGTATTGATAATCCTTGCAAAAACAATATTATTATCATTGTTTTTAATACGTATAGAATTTTTACCATTTTTTATTTTAATAGTTCTCTGAACAAATGCACTTGTTGTTTTTATATTTTCTGATTTTCCATTATTCGTATAATTGATATCGATAGATTTCCCACCATTTTTAACCACCATTTTACCAATAGACAACAAACTAAAAGCAGTCGTTTGTGTGTTCATATAGTTGTTACTAGACAATTCTTTGGCAATTGATTTGGCAACATCTTTTGCATTTTTATTATTTGTTAACAGCATGGTTTCTAAAGCCATCGCCCTATTTCTAGTTTCCGAACCATAGTTGTAATACTTATAACCAGAGAAATTTAAATTTGCTGAACTCATAATTTTTTCACTCGCTTCTTTTTGTCCAACTAAAGCATACGTTGCAGCTAATCTCCATTTTGCTTCGTTAGAAATTTGCTTAAATTCACGCAATCTGTTCATGGCAGATAAATCTGGATTTGCCGCTAAAGCCAACGTATACAATCTGTAAGCTTGTTCTAAATCTGATGAATGAGAATTATAAGCTTGTCGCCAATTCCTAGCTGCTTTTTTCTGATATGCTATAAAATTACTCTTAAAAGTAAGAGGCAAAACAAATCCTTTTTTTTCTGCTTCTAGTAAAAAATGACCAGCATACGTTGTTCCCCAATCATCAACTTCTGTTTCTCCCATCCAATAGCTTAAGCCTCCGTTTGCTTTTTGAAAATTTCCTAAACGCTGAATTCCGTTTTCTATATTTTTTTGAATTTCTTTCTTTTTATCCGAAGTTAAATCGAAAATATCATTCAAAAATAATTGAGGAAAAACGCTCGACGTTGTTTGCTCTACACAACCATGTGGATATTGAATTAAATAGGCTAATCTGCTAGAAAAATTGATAGACGGAATTGTAGATAACTCCAGAATTGCAGCATTAGAATCTTCTACTCCAAAAGTGTCAAAACTGATCGTTTGTGTTTGCTTTACTTCTACCGTTTTATCAATTAATTTTGATGTAATTGAATTCGGATTTACAACATCCAATTCAATTTTATGGGTAGATTTTTCGCCATTTCCTGTTGCAATAATTTCAACAGAATTGATGCCATTTGCTTTTAAAACATCCAACTCAAAATAGACCATTTTCTCATCTGGTTTGTCAAAATTGATTGTTTGCCTTTTGTTGCCAATAACTTTAATTCCGTTGGATGTTTTTACTTCAATTGTAACATTTTTCACTTTTTTATCCATTGCAAAAACTGCAACCGGCAACGTAACTTTTTCTTTTGGAGATAATTTTCTAGGCAAAGAAGCCAACACCATTAAAGGTTTTAAAACCGGAACAGATTTTTCTGCATTTCCAAAAGCTTCATTACGTACATCACCAGCAACCACCATCGCTCTAACAGCGCCAATATAGTTTGGTAAGGTAATTTTATGCGATTTTGTTTTTCCTTTTTCTAGAAAAAACGGACCTAAATAAGTCACTACAGGTTTAAATCTGTTTGCTTTTTGATTTTTTCCTTTTGATAAATTTCCATCACCACCAATTGCAAAAACTTGATCTACACTTCCGGAATAACCACCGATTACATCATCAAAAATATCCCACGTTTTTACACCTAAAGCTTCTCTTTCGTAAAAAACATCAACAGCATTTGGTGTTTTAAATCGTGTTAAATCCAACAACCCTTCTTCAACAAGTGCCAAGGTCTAGGTC
>JANQTQ010000090.1 GCA_030731625.1 Polaribacter sp.
TGTCTTAATGTTTCATATAAAAAAGCACCACAAGCAACAGAAACATTTAAGGATGCAATTTCACCTAGTAAAGGTAATTTAGCTTTAAAATCTACCATTTTTAATACAGAAGGATTGACACCTTTGTCTTCAGAACCCATAACAATTGCTATTGGTTGATTAAAGTTGATATCATACACTAAATCTTCTGTTTTTTCGGTTGCGGCAACTGTTTTAATATCTGATGCTTGTAACAAAAATAAAGCATCTTTTATATGATCTACTTTACAGATAGGAATTTTAAAAGCAGCACCTGCAGAAGTTTTTACAGTCTCTGCATTTACAGGAGCGCTACCATTTTTTTGGATGATAATTCCGTTAACGCCAGTGCATTCTGCAGTTCTTATAATTGCGCCAAAATTACGAACATCAGAAAGTTGATCTAAAACTAAGAACAAAGGAATTTTATTACTTGCTATGGTGTCTTCAATTAATCTTTCTAAGTCATAAAAATCTATTGGAGATATTTGTGCAACGGCTCCTTGATGATTATTATTCTTAGATAATCTATCTAATTTTTCTACAGGCACTACACTTGTAGTTATCTTTTTGTCTTTTATGATTTTATCTAATTCGTAAAATAGATTTCCTCTTAATCCTTTTTGTAGGTATATTTTGTTAATGGTTGCATCGCTTTCTATAGCTTCGATGATTGCTCTAATCCCAAAAATAGTTGTATTATTTTGCATGTTGCAAATGTAGATAATTTATTGCACAAAAAAACCACCTCTAAATGAGATGGTTTTATTTTTGATATTTTTTTTTTAAAGAGAGAAAGTTACTGTTGTAGTATCAGTATAAGCATTAGCTGCTAATGAACCAGCAGCTACTCCATTTCCAAGTATTTCAAATGCAGTTCCACCATCAGCATAATCATCTTTAACTACCAAAGTATACGTACCAGAAGGTAAACAATTTAAAATTGTTAAAGTACCAGCCATACCAGAATATTCACCTGCATAAGCAACATGATTTGGTGAACCAACCATTACAACAGCACTATTTGAGTCTAGAATTTCCCAAGCTACTTCCTCAGGGTAAGCATCAAAGGTAAGATTTAACTTTAATTTTACACCATTATTAGGACAAAGCTGAGATACATTAATAGTCATTTTATGTCCTGTATATTCCCCTTCTTTACCTAGAAACTCAACTGTTAAAGTATCTCCGTCAGGATTAAGATTAGAATCTTTAATATTAACAGACAATATGCCAACATTAGAATTTGCTGGTATTGTAACAGATGCAGGTACTGAATATGCAGCTGGTAACAATGTAGTTTCAGCGGATACTACCATAACATCTATAGTTCGAGCAGAGTTAGACATTAAAGCAGCATAGAATTTAAATTCTGATGTCTTTTCTCCACCTTGTTCAACTCCAACTTCTGCACTTGCACCTTCAAAAGAATAAAGTGTGGTACCTAGCGGTATTGGAGTTTCATCCTCACAACTAGTGAATAAGAATAAAGAGGTTACTATAAATAATATTGAATATATTTTTTTCATGATTTATATTTTTTTATGACCTCACTAATTTTAGTAATTAGTGAGGTTTTTTTATTATTTTTAAACGTTAAATACCACCTGTGGTATATTCTTCAGCTCCAATTGTTTGAAGTTCTAAAGCAGGTATAGGGAATTGTGTAAATTGTTTCTTTCCTAAGTCATCTGTTCTTCTTCTGTCAAAAAATGGAGAACCTGGTCCTTCATAAGCATTTAAATAACGCTCATAAAATAATTTATCAATAAGATCAGCATCGGCACCTGTAGCAGCAGGTAAACCACCTCTAGTTACTCTTGTTTTATTTATAAGAGTTGCAGCCATATTCTTATCACCATTTGTTCTTATCAATGCTTCTGCTTTTAATAAATCATTTTCAACTTGAGAAAAACTTATCATTGGCAAGGTAAGGTCTGAAGCATATGCAGCATCTCTTGCAAAGCTGTAGTAAGAATAAAAATAAATACCTCTATCTGATCTAAATGGAACTGATGCTTGTGGTATAAAGTCTTTTCCAACACCAAACCTTTGATCTGGCATGGTAGCAGGTATGTTGTAATTTCCTTCTGCAGGAAAAGGATAAGGTTGAGACGGATCTACCATATTAATAATTTTTTGATCTACTCTCAACCATCCTGGATTGCTAAATAGGTAATTAGCGTGCCACCAAGAAGTACCACCATCTCCAATAGGAGCTAAATTAAAAGTCATTCCCTTGTTTGAAGTCGTTAGAACTTTAGCCCAATCTGCAGTGCTATTTTCTGCTGAAGTTCTTGCTAATTGTGCTGTAAACTTTGCAATAAAAGAGTTGGCAGCTTGAAGGAATTGAGTTTTATCTAATATTAAACCATTAAAACCACTAACAGTCATGCTTGACAAACCATTTGCTAAAGTTATAGCTGCTTCTAAATCAGTAATTGCTTGAGCATAAACATCTGTGTATGGTAATAAAGCATCTGCAGTTAAAGTTGCTGGATCCTGACCTTCTAAATAAACAAAAGATTTATCATATAATAAAGAAAGATAACCATAAGATATTCCTCTAGCAAAATGTCCGGTTGCTAATACGTGATTGGTGTTATTTGTACCATCAGCTTGTATTACCTCAATGCCATTTATATTAATTTCATTAAATATGGTATTTACAGCTACGATAGCAGAACTTAAACCGTAATATGGAGTTGTAAGAAATGCACTGTTACCATAAGTAGTAGAATTATTGATAGCAGCATGATCGCCTAAACCATAAGGGGAATTAGACACAGTTCCAACATCTCTCATACCAAAGTTACCCCAGGAAGACGTTCCAAAATCTGCAGCTACCATTAGAGTATTGTATGGAGTGTATTTGTGCAGAGCATTCCACCACGAGTAGTATGCACCATCAATTACAGCTTGATAATCAGCGGGAGCGCCCAAAACGGCTGTGGATGTTGGTGAGTTAGGGTTTGGGATATCGGTACTTTCACAAGAAGATACCAATAATAGAATCCCAAACAATAAAGATAATTTTTTCATAATATTATGTTTTTATGTTTTTAAAATTTTAATGTAATTGATCCACTGAAAGTAGATGTTGCAGGAAATCCAAAGTTATCAAATCTGAAACTTGTTAAATCTCCTCCAGCAGTAATATCAGCAACTTCAGGGTCAACACCTGAATAATCAGTAATAACAAGTAAATTTCTACCTATAAGAGAAAAACTAATTGCCTTAAAAACAGTGTTTTTCAAATGTTTCGATGGTAAATTATAACTTAAATTTACTTCTCTTAACTTTACAAAGGTACCATCTTCAACAAAGGCATCACTTGTGTCATTTACGTTGTATAAACTTGCAAAGAAATCGGTAGTTAAATTTTGACTTGCAGAAGTATCAAAATCAGGAGATGTAAAATCTCTATATTGATACTGTTTTGATGCATTGTAAATATCTCCTCCTTGACTCCAATCTACTAAAGCAAAAAAGCTAAATGCTTTATATGAAAATAAAGTATTGAATGACATATTAAAATCGGGAGTAGTATTTCCTATTCTGTCAATTACAGGATTACCAGCATCATCTAATAATCTTTGGGCTGTGCCATTAGCATTTACAACAAAGCCACGAGAGTTTATTGAATAGTCTCCTAAACTTGAACCAGCAGGTAATTGTGTTAAAGAAGTTATAAACCTCTGTCCGTAGAAAGTTCCGTATTCTTCGCCTTCAGTTAGTAAGAAAGCATTATTTGGTCCAAGCTGTAAATCAGGTCTATTAAATTCAGTTACTGTAGATCTATTTTTAGAAAATACACTATTAATAGTCCATGACATATCTTCTTTGTCTTTAATGATGTTAAATTCAAGACTTGCTTCATAAGAATCTGTTTCTAAAGTACCAGCATTTTGATATTGACTTCCACCATTCACTAAAGCAGGCAAAGGAACTTGTATAACTTGTCCTTCATTTTTTGATTTAGAATAATTGAATGTACCATTTATTCTTCTATTAAAAAGTTTAAAGTCAATACCTGTTTCAAATTCTTTAGTTACATAAGGCCCTAAATTAGGATTACCAACAACATTAGCAGTAGCAATACCATTATTTAAACTAAAGTTATCTTGCCAAGCTCCAAAAGGTGGCAATAAACCAGCAGTACCATAAGACGCTCGTAGTTTTAATTCATCAATATTTTTGATGTTTAAATCTTTTGAAATTCTATAAGCTCCAGAAACTCTAAAAAACTCTTGTGTTCTAACATTTGGTCCAAAAAGAGATACATTATCAGATCTAATTAAACCATCCAATATATATCTATCCATATAGTCTAAAGATAAAATTGCCGCAAAACTTCTAGATACTGTCGATGATTCAAAACTAGAAACACTTTGAGTACCTAATAAGATATTGTCTAAATCGTCAACTCCATTAAGTCCTAATTCTGTTCCTGTAATAGTATTTCTTAAGTAAGTATTTTTTTCATTTAGAAACTGTAACTTGGTGTTTACTTGTAGTTCTCCAAATTTATTACTTGTATCAGTATAAGCATTAAAAACTTGGTTTCTTTCAGTATAATTGTAACGTTGAACGTAACCATTTATGTAAGTATTATTGTACTCAGCATCTAAAAAGTTTCTATCTACAAATGTTTGATATTTATATGTTTGATTATCTATACTATATTCAGCATTTACGTCTAGCCATTTAGTAGCTTTATATTTAAAAGCCATATTCGAAACAACTCTTGCTCTATCTTCTTCATAATCTATGTTATTTAAAGCATAAAGAGGATTTGTTACTTGACTTGGCCATGGGTCTTCTTGAGCTCCATTCCAGTCGTACATAGAACCATCTTCTGAATTTTCAGCAAATAAATCAATATGTCTTGGTATTAAAGCTAAGTTATAAAATACACCACCAACACCTAATTGAGGTTCTGTACTTGAAGATTTAGATAGTAAATTACTTGTAGAAAGTTTTAATTTATCTGTAATATCTATATCTAAATTTACTCTAAAGTTCTGTCTGTTATATCCTTGATCAACAGTGTTCAAAATACTTTCTTGCTCTGAATTTTGAAGAGATATTAAATAATTTGTTTTTTCACTACCACCAGAAACAGAAAGATATTGTGTTTGAGAGAGTGCAGTTTTAAAAGCAGAATCAAAATGATCGAAATTTTTAGGAAAATCATTATCAGCAATGTGATCAACTTCAGCTATAAGACCACCAGTTGGGTCTAATAAAAAAGAACCATCAGGATTTACTTGGAAAGCATGTTTAGATGCAATTCCTGGAAGACGAACAGCAGAAGTCGTTCCAACTTCTGTTCTAAATGTTACTGTTGGCGTTCTATCAGATTTACCTCTTTTAGAGAAAATTTGAATAACACCATTTGCTGCTTTAGAACCAAATAATGAAGAAGCAGCCGCCCCTTTTAATATTTCAATTCTATCAATGTCTTCCGCGTTAAAATCAGATAAGTTAGCATCACTTAAAAAAGCGCCATCTAAAATTATTAAAGGACTTTGACTACCGGTTAAAGCAGTTGCACCTCTTAGTCTAATAGAAGCACTTGAACCAGGCAATCCTGAAGGTTGAACAATAGTTACACCTGCTACCTTTCCTTGAATAGCTGTAGAGGCATTTAAAGCGGGTACTTCTCTTAATAATTTGTTTCCTACGGCATCAATAGATATAGAAAGCTTATTTTTATTAGTGGCACCAGCAACACCAGTTACAATAATTTCATCTAAAACTTCTCCTCCTTGCACTAGAGTAACGTTCATTGTATTTGAAGCACCCACAGTCCTTTTAGCACTAGTATAACCTAAGTAGGAGTAGATTAATACATCGCCAACTTTTGTTTTGATAGAGTATTTACCATCAAAATCTGTATCTGTACCAACTTTGGTACCTTTAATTAATATACTAACTCCCGGAAGTATGCCTGATTCATCAGTAACAGTACCAGAAATAGTTTTTTCTTGTGCAAAGGATATTTGCACAACAAACGCTAACAAAAGCGTTAAAATTCCATTAAACTTTGTCTTCATTGTATAATTATTTGAATTAATTAATTCCAAAAGTCTTAATTTAATCTTAAATAAACAATTTTTTAACACTTATTTGCTTAAAATAATTCCATTTTTTTCAATTTGATAAATAGTCGGTAGTATATTTACGAAAAAGACCGCCTTTATGGCGGTCTTTTATTAAGTTTATATAAAAGTACTACTTATTTATTTTTTATCCCACCATAATTTAGTGTGTAAATCATCTGGACCTTGAGAAACTAAAACAGCAGCATAATTTACTGGATTGTTATCAGCTACAGATGTGTCATACGCATCACGAACAGGAATCCTTTGATCAATTGCACTAGTAGATGGTATTAATACGGGCATATCCAATCTTCTCCATTCAGCCCAAGCCTCTGGACCATTTAAATATAGAGCTACCCATTTTTCGTAAGCAATTTTTTCTAAAGTTGAAATTGTATGGGTTGCAGTATAAGCATCTATGTCTGCTTGACTTACACCCCAAAAGCTCATAGAGTCTTCAATTCCTTGTTTAAATAAACTTGCAGTAGTACTGCTTCCAACATTCCATCCTTTTAATTTAGCTTCTGCCATGGCAAATTTTACTTGTGCGGAAGTGTAAATTGGAGATTTGTAATTTTGCACACCTGTTACAGTTGTTGTAGGCAATGAGAAATCTTGTACATTTCCATTTGCTGCACCATGATCAGCTCCTACATATTTCGCATCAATTCCTCCAGGAAAGTTTGTAGCAGTTGTTGAGCCGTCTCTAGATGGTTCAACAAACTTAAATAATCTAGGGTCTAAATTAGATCTTAATGATTCTGCTAATGTTTTAGAAAGTAAATAATCTACTCTAGATTCAAACCTGTCTTCCCATGGGTTATCACTATTGTCATCAGTTCCAAAATTAAATAATATATTGTCTGCATTGCTTGTTATTACACCAGCTGCTATTGCTTGTTCAAATTTAGTTTTTGCTAATGTTGCATTGGCATCAGATATTCTTAAAGCCATTGTCATTTTTAATGTGTTTGCAAACATTTTCCATCTATCCATATCTCCATTAAGGATGATGTCTCCAGCAGGACCAGCTTCTAAATTGATTAAACCTAAGGCTTCTTCTATTTCTGCAAACATATAAGTGTAAAGGTCTTCTTGACTATCAAACTTTGGCTGTGGAAATGTAATTCCTTGAAATGCTTCAGTCCAAGGTAAAGCTCCCCAACGGTCTGTCATAAATTGTAAATAATATGATCTTAAGATTTTAGCTACCGCAATTTGATTGTTATTACCACCAAAAGCAACAGCTGCATCTTTTAAATCTTCATCTGTATTTATTTTTATGATTTCATTTAAATTTTGAATAGGACCTGTATACCAAAAATTGTAGTTACTAGTTAAAGATTCATATCTAGAGTCACCAGGGTATTGCCCTTCAGAAAGTTGTTGTGTGTATAATATTCCTCTCATGCTTGTAACAACATCATTACCAACCGATGTTTGAGCTGATGTTAATAGCTGAGATGTAACAGCAATTGTTGGTCCATTTGGATTATCATTAATATCTCCAAAATCTATAGAGTCACATGAACTATAGAATATCGAAATACATATCAATAGTGCTATGTTTTTTATTGTTTTTTTCATTTTATTCTATTTTAAAATCTTAAGTTTAAGTTTAAACCAATTGTTCTAGTATTTGGTAGCTGTCCTGCTTCGGCCCAGTTATATCCACCTCTTTTCTCTATTTCAGAGGGGTCAATCCAAGGTAAATCTGAATAAATTAACCAAACATTGTTTGCATATAAACCAAGTGTTGCACTCTTTAATTTTAGTTTATCTGTAACTACTTTATCAAATGTATAATTTAATCTAACAGTTCTTAATTTAATATAAGTCGCATCATGTACATTATTTTCATAAATGTTACCAAGGTTACCCAAGTAGAAAAGATCTTGTGGGTCTACATATTTGTCTACTACGGTACCGTCTGAAATAGGAGTTCCACTAGCGTCTGTACCTGTTTGTAAAACACCAACAATATGATAACCACCTCCATTAGCAACAGGGTCTCTAGTAGGGTTTCCTTTATCATTTAAACCAGCGGTTTGAGTTGATAAACCTGAATGGTCAAAGTATCTTTCAGTTCTAGAGTAGTATTTACCACCGCTTTGAAAGTCGAATCCAAGGTTTAATGAGAAATTTTTGTATTCCATTGCTGAAGTAATACCCCCTGTAAAATCTGGTAATAAACTACCTAATAGTTTATTTGATTGTCTTGCGTAGCTGTCATTTGTTGTGAAAATTATAGAGCCGTCTGTATGAGTTGCATAACCTGTTCCGTAAAATAATCCCCATTCTTGACCAACTCTTTCTTGTAATCTCATATTAGAAGTATAAGTACTTAAATCTCTTGATTCAATTCCTTCATACAATTCATCAACAAATCTTGATAAAGTAGCAAAATTAACGCCTAAATTCCATGTAAAATTTTCTGATTTAATTACGTCTCCAAATACTCCTAGTTCTAAACCTTTTGATGTTTGTTTTCCAGAATTTAATACTATAGAAGAATAGCCTGTAGACCCGTCTAATGGCACTGTAACTGGTATGTCTTTATCTATTCTATTAAAGTACGTTAAATCTAAAGAGAATCTATTGTTTAAAAATTGAAGTTCTGTACCAATTTCAGTTTCTGTTCTAGTACCACCAATCAAGCCTGTGTTTTCTTGCTGTCCTGCTACAGTTAAAGTTCCGTTACCATTATATAGATCACCAACATCATAAGTACCGCCATTTGCATAAGGATCTGGAAAATATGGTGCTTGTGCAAATCCAACTCTTATTTTAGAAAAGGTTAATACATCATTTTGAGGTATAACCTTATGAGCCAAGAAACTTAAAGAAGAACCAAATGTTTCAACTCTGTTGTTATCAGGTTTAGCCGTAGAAGACCAGTCAAATCTATATGATCCATCAAGGTATAACATGCTTTTATATCCTAATGAACCTTTAAAGAATAAACCTTTTCTTTCATCTGATAAAGTGTAGTTAGTAGAGCTTACAGGGTCTTTTGAGCCACTTAAATTATAAAAGCCAGGTATGGTTAAACCACCTACAGTTTCTGAACTTAAAGATTTGTATTCTGTTTGTATAACTTCTCCACCTAAACTTGCATTAAAATCTAAATTACCATCTAAATATTTATCAGCATAATTTGCCATCCCAAAATATTCAGTTCTTTTATTTCGTGAGAAAGATTCAGAATAAAAGGATTGGTCTAGTAAACTTTTAGTTGTTGCTCTATCATCTGATCTATACGAGTGGAAAGTTCTTCTAACCTCACCTGTTGCACTAAATTTGTCATTGATTGTATAAGTACCACCTATTTTTCCGAAGGTTGAGTTCTTGTAATCGTTTTTAAAATTTTCATAAGAATGCAAATAAGGAGAATCCCAATATAAAGGCTTAGCATCCCTTGGTCCATTAATGTTCCATGAAGTAAGTGCTCCATTTCTTTCGTAATTTCTTAATCTAGACATATCTAGTTGACGTTGCCACCATTGATTCATGTTAGATGCAATGTTTGCATATCCCTGGTCAGGATCATTTAAAGTATATCTGTCTTCGTAGTTAATGTTTGTGTAAAACTTAAACTTGTCTGACATGTCATATGTAAGGTTAATAGAAAATTTAGAAGAATTTCTATTAGAATTTGGTACAATACCGTTTGCTCTTAAATCAGATAATGTAGTTCTAAGATTGTAGTTTTCTCCAGCTTTAGAGAATGCTAACGTTACAAAGTTAGTAATTGCGTCGTTATAAAATTCTCTAACGTTGTCTGGTTGAGGAGACCACGCTCTTAATTCACCAAATTCTGGTGTATTTGGTACCCAGCTATCCCAATGGCGAACTAAAGTACCGTCTAATCTAGGTCCCCAACTTTCATCTGCTTGATATAATGGCATTTTTTGACCATCAAAGGCAGCCCAGCTAGCAGGGTCTTGTGATGGGTCATAAGAAAAAGTATCCCATGTTTGGCTATAACCACCACCATATTCATTTTGATAATCAGGCAAAGTTGCAACACTATTTACTGATGTGTTGAAATCTAATTCAAATGTTGTTTGTCCCTTTGTAGCAACTTTTGACGTAATTACTATAACTCCATTTCTTCCATCAGGACCATATACCGCTGTTGCTGCAGCTCCTTTTAATACAGAAATATTCGCAATATTTTCTGTATTGATGTCACTTGTAGAATAAACTCTAATTCCATCAACAACATATAATACGTTGTCACTACCTCTTAATCTAATTGTTGAATTTCCAAAAGTAGAACTTGAGTTACCAATAATTTGAACCCCAGAAACTTTACCAGCTAAGGCATTAGATAAATCTGTTTCCTTTGCTTGGGTCAATGCTGGTCCAGCTACAGTTTGTTGAGAGAATCCAATAGATTTTTTTTCTCTTTGAACACCATAAGCTGTTACAACTATTTCATCTAGTACGCTTGCGTCTTCAACCATAGTTACATTAATGGTACTAGATGCACCAACCGTCTTTTCTATGGTTTTAAATCCTACATAACTAAAACTGATAACGCTCCCCGTTTTAGCTTTAATTGTAAATTTTCCATCAAAATCCGTTTGGGTTCCTTTCGCTGTTCCTTTCACAATTACACTTACCCCTGGTAAAGTGCCTGAAGAATCTGAAACAGTTCCAGATACAGTTTTTTCTTGAGCAAAGGTTATTTGCACAATGAACGCTAGAAGCAGCGTTAAAATTCCTTTAAACTTTGTTTTCATTATTTATTAAATTTGAATTAATTATGCCAAATATTAAAAAATGTTAAAAAAAGTTAAAATTAATTGCTGTTTGTTAAAATAATTATAATTATTGTTAATTTAGAATACATTCTTCCATCCAACTGTTAGTTTAATATCGTTTAGTAGTTTAGTATTTGCTTGGTTCTGCTGGATTACAAGATTTATATTTACCTGGTTTGCCGTTTTTATAAAATGATAGCCCAAGCCTAAGCTTACTAAATTTTTTTTGTCTTCAAAGGTTTTACCAATATCAGTTATAGAATAGATATATGATTTTTCTGAAGCGAGATAGCGATATTCAATATTAAAAAAAGTGTAATTACTTGTAAAAATGCTCTGTTCATTAAATCCTCTAATTGAATTTGCACCTCCAATTCTAAAAAGTTCGTTATTTAAAAAGTTGTCAGAATTTAGGTAACCAGTTTCATTTTTAATATAAATGCTGTTTCTGTTATTAAGATCGTATATGTAAGATATAATTGTGTTGATTTTAAATTGATTTGTTTTTTGATTGTTTGATGTTCTTAGACCTATAAATGGATTTATTTCCAAATAAAATTTATTGTTAAAAAACGTATCATATTTTGGTTCTTGGTAAAATAAATGAAATCCCAAAAAAGTGCTTCTAAAACTATCAATGTTATTCTCTATCTCTATTTTCTGCAATTCCGATGAAATTTCAGAATCATAACTTATACCAAGTTTTAATTTTTTTGTAATTGTGTATTTTAGTTTAGATTTGAATGAAGTGTTTAAGAATGTACTATCTTGTTTGTATATAGAAAATGTAATTTCTGGAGTTAAATTGGAATTAAAAATATACGGAATTTCTGTCAATAATTTTAATTCTTGGCGCTCATCACCAATACGATTCCAAAATAGCTCAAACTTTTCAGCGGAATCTAAAATGTTTTGCAGTTTTAAATCGATGGTACCATTAAAATTTAATTTTCCATTTTCTTTAGAAGCAAAATTGATCAACCCGTCAAAACTGTTGTTTTGTTTTTTCTGTAAATAGAGATACAAGAGGGTGGAGTCTTTTGTAAATAATATTTCCGGAGGTTTTATTTCGCCGACAAAAGTTAATTCTTTAGAAGCATCGGAAATTTCTTTTATTTTCTTTTGATTAAATATAGTTTTTGGTTTTATTTTAAAATAATTCTCTAACAAGGATTTTGGAAAATTTTCATACCCTTTAATAACAACCTTGTTTATGATCCTTTTTTCTGATGCTTCAATTTCTAAATTTGCAAATAAATTATCTTTACTGATATAAATATTAGTTAATGTAACCTTAGAAAAGGATTTGCCTTCTTTGTCTAGTTGTAATGAAGCTTCCGATAATAGATTTTGTAATTGGTCTATCGGAATTATAATAGTGTTATTTTCTTTTTCATAATTATTAAATATAAACGTATCATGAGTATTTAAATTAATAATCGCCTTGTCAATTTTGCTATTTAATGTAATGTATATACTTTGTGTATTCTCAGTTTTTTTGATACTATCTATAGTATGAGTAAAGTATCCCATTTTTTTTAAATAGTTTGATATTTTAACTATTTCTAAATGAATAGATGTTGAATCCGTATGTTTTTTATCAAACTTAATTTTTTGAAAAACAGTATTTTCAATTTCGGTTTTGGAAATAATCTCTAAATTAATGTTTTGCGCAAAAAATATACTGTTAGAAAATAAAAACAATAGCAAACATATATATTGATTGATTTTTTGACTCAAAGCAAGGGTAGGGTTTAGTTCAAATGTAATCTAAAATTGATAAAAATTAATGGAATAAAAATCAATTTTAAAAAATAACTCATTGATATTTGAATAATTAGAATTTATTTGTACATTTGCGGACTCTTAAAAAAGAGATAATGTTTAATTATAAACGAAAAACAGTAATAATTTAGTATGCCAACTATTCAACAATTAGTTCGTAAAGGAAGAACCAAAATAACTAAGAAGAGTAAATCGGCTGCTTTGTCGTCTTGTCCTCAAAGACGTGGAGTGTGTACTCGTGTTTATACTACAACACCAAAAAAACCTAATTCTGCAATGCGTAAAGTAGCCAGAGTTAGATTAACAAATGGTAATGAGATAAACGCGTACATCCCAGGTGAAGGACATAACTTACAAGAGCACTCGATAGTATTAGTTAGAGGTGGAAGGGTAAAAGATTTACCAGGTGTTAAATATCACGTGGTACGTGGAGCATTAGACACGGCAGGTGTTGAGGGAAGAACTCAACGTAGGTCGAAGTATGGTGCTAAACGCCCAAAAAAGTAATTTAGTAACTTTTTTAATGTAAAGACATGAGAAAAAGAGCAGCAAAAAAAAGAGTCTTATTACCAGATCCAAAGTTTAATGATCAGCTAGTAACGCGTTTCGTTAATAACTTAATGTGGAGTGGTAAGAAGTCTGTAGCGTTTAAAGTATTTTATGATGCGTTAGACCTAGTAGAAGAGAGAAAAGGAGAAGGCGAAGAAAAATCGGCTTTGGAAATTTGGAAAGATGGTTTGTCAAATGTAATGCCTCACGTAGAAGTAAGATCTCGTAGAGTAGGTGGTGCAACATTCCAAATACCAATGCAAATTAGACCAGATCGTAAAGTGTCTATGGCTATCAAATGGATGATTTTGTATACTCGTAAGAGAAACGAAAAAACGATGGCACAGCGTTTAGCAGCGGAAATTTTAGCAGCAGCTAAAGAAGAAGGAGCGGCGGTTAAAAAACGTACTGATACTCATAAGATGGCAGAAGCTAATAAAGCATTCTCTCACTTTAGATTTTAATAAGAAATGGCAAGAGATTTAACTTTAACTAGAAATATTGGTATTGCTGCACATATTGATGCAGGAAAAACCACTACAACAGAGCGTATTCTTTATTATACAGGAGTTTCACATAAAATTGGAGAAGTACATGATGGTGCAGCTACAATGGATTGGATGGAACAGGAGCAAGAACGTGGTATTACTATTACGTCTGCAGCAACTACATGTGAATGGGTTTTTCCAAGAGTGAATGGTGAACCTACGGATACTTCTAAAGAGTATCATTTTAATATTATAGATACACCAGGTCACGTAGATTTTACTGTAGAAGTAAATCGTTCATTACGTGTGCTTGATGGTTTAGTGTTTTTATTTAGTGCAGTTGATGGTGTTGAGCCTCAATCTGAAACTAACTGGAGATTAGCTGATAACTATAAAGTGCCAAGAATTGGTTTTGTTAATAAAATGGACCGTCAAGGATCAGATTTCTTAGCAGTTTGCCAACAGGTAAAAGACATGTTAAAATCTAACGCAGTGCCAATCGTTTTAAACATTGGTGATGAAGAGGATTTTAAAGGAATTATAGATTTAGTAAAAAATCGTGCTATTATCTGGCATGATGAAACACAAGGGGCTACTTTTGATGTTATTGATATTCCTGAAAATTTAAAAGCAGAAGCTCGTAAATATCGTGCTCTTCTTATCGAAGAAGTTGCAAGTTATGATGAGTCTCTTTTAGAGAAATTTATGGAAGATGAAGATTCTATTACAGAAGATGAAGTGCATAATGCACTTAGAGCTGCTGTTATGGATATGGCTATCATTCCTATGATTTGTGGATCTGCATTTAAAAATAAAGGTGTTCAGTTTCTTTTAGATGCTGTATGTCGTTATTTGCCTTCTCCAATGGATAAAGAAGGTATTGTTGGTGTTAATCCAGATACAGATAAAAAAGAATTACGTAAGCCAAGTGTAAACGAACCATTCGCAGCATTAGCTTTTAAAATTGCTACAGATCCTTTCGTAGGTCGTTTAGCATTTTTTAGAGCGTATTCAGGTCGTTTAGATGCTGGTTCTTATGTTTTAAATAATCGTTCAGGTAAAAAAGAGCGTATTTCTAGAATCTATCAAATGCATGCTAATAAGCAAAATGCTATCGATTTTATCGAAGCTGGAGATATTGGAGCTGCTGTAGGATTTAAGTCTATCAAGACTGGAGATACTTTAACTGATGAAAAACATCCAATTGTTTTGGAATCTATGGACTTTCCAGATCCAGTAATTGGTATTGCAGTTGAGCCTAAAACAAAAGCAGATGTTGATAGACTAGGTATTGGTCTTGGTAAATTAGCTGAAGAAGATCCTACATTTACGGTGAGAACTGATGAAGCTTCAGGTCAAACTATTATTTCTGGAATGGGTGAATTACATTTAGATGTAATTGTAGATCGTTTAAGACGTGAGTTTAAAGTAGAAGTTAACCAAGGACAGCCTCAAGTTGAGTACAAGGAAGCTATTACAGCATTAGCAGAGCACAGAGAAGTTTATAAAAAGCAATCTGGTGGTCGTGGTAAATTTGCTGATATTGTTTTCACTATTGAACCAGCTGATGAAGGAGTTCAAGGTTTACAGTTTGAATCTATTATTAAGGGTGGAAATGTTCCAAAAGAATTTATACCTTCTATTGAAAAAGGATTTAAAGAAGCTATGAAAAACGGTCCTTTAGCAGGATACGAAATGGATTCGATGAAAGTAACATTAAAAGACGGATCTTTCCACGCAGTGGATTCTGATGCATTGTCTTTTGAACTAGCTGCAAAAATGGGTTATAAAGCTGCTGCAAAATCTGCAAAAGCAAAAATTATGGAGCCATTAATGAAGGTAGAAGTGTTAACTCCTGAAGAAAACATGGGAGATATCGTTGGGGATTTAAATAGAAGAAGAGGTCAGGTTAACGATATGAGTGACCGTGCTGGCGCAAAAGTTGTTAAAGCTTTAGTTCCGTTATCAGAAATGTTTGGTTATGTTACTGCATTAAGAACTATGTCTTCTGGTAGAGCTACTTCTACTATGGAATTTTCACATTATGTTGAAACTCCTTCTAACGTATCTGATGATGTAATCGCAAAAGCTAAAGGTTAATCTACTAAATAATACAAGATGAGTCAAAAAATTAGAATAAAATTAAAGTCTTACGATTACAATTTAGTAGATAAATCTGCTGAAAAGATTGTAAAGACTGTTAAAAGTACTGGTGCTGTAGTAAACGGTCCAATACCTTTACCAACACATAAAAAGATTTTTACTGTTTTACGTTCTCCACACGTTAACAAAAAATCTAGAGAGCAATTTCAATTAGCTTCATACAAAAGATTATTAGACATTTATAGTTCTTCTTCAAAAACTATTGATGCTTTAATGAAACTTGAGTTACCAAGTGGTGTTGAAGTTGAAATCAAAGTATAATTAAAAAAAGAAAATAATTAACTTTCGGTTTAATTTTGATTAACCGAAAGTTTTTTATACTTTTGCAACCCGAATTAGAGTAGGGAAAAGATGTTTTTGATCAAAAGTCAATAATAGTTACATGTCTGGAGCGTTTCGCGAAAGAAAAACGGAAAAAACAAAATCAGCGTTGAATTTGTTTTACGCTGTTTTTTTTTGAAGAAATTCAAAGGATAGTATGAAACGATAGTTTCGAAAATTAATATTAATAATAGACGCGCTGGATAATTATATTTATCGTCTAAAATTTTAACTAAATGTCTGGGTTAATAGGAAGAAAAATTGGGATGACCAGCTTATTTGATGCAAACGGGAAGAATATTCCTTGTACTGTAATCGAAGCAGGTCCTTGCGTTGTTACCCAAGTCAGAACCAAAGAGGTTGACGGCTACAATGCGTTACAACTTGGTTTCGATGACAAAAAGGCAAAGAGTTCTAACAAAGCGTTAGACGGTCACTTTAAAAAAGCTGGCACCACTGCTAAAAAGAAAGTCGTTGAATTTCAAGGGTTTGAAGGAACTTTTAAATTAGGAGATTCTATCACAGTAGAACAGTTTACTGAGGGAGAATTTGTTGATGTATCTGGTGTTTCAAAAGGTAAAGGTTTTCAAGGAGTTGTAAAACGCCACGGTTTTGGTGGTGTTGGTCAAGCGACTCATGGTCAACATAACCGTTTAAGAGCTCCAGGTTCTATTGGTGCTGCGTCATATCCTGCAAGAGTATTTAAAGGAATGCGTATGGCCGGAAGAATGGGTGGAGATAAAGTGAAAGTACAAAACTTAAGAGTATTAAAAGTAGTTGCTGAAAAGAACTTACTTATTGTTAAAGGAGCAATTCCTGGACACAAAAATGCTTTTGTAACTATTCAGAGATAATGGAAGTAGCAGTTTTAGATATTACAGGAAAAGATACAGGTAGAAAAGTTGAACTTTCTAGCGATGTATTTGGAATAGCACCAAACGATCATGCAATTTATTTAGATGTAAAACAATTTCTTGCGAATCAAAGACAAGGAACACATAAATCTAAAGAAAAAGCAGAAGTTTCTGGTTCTACAAGAAAAATTAAAAAGCAAAAAGGTACTGGTACTGCAAGAGCAGGTTCAATTAAATCAGGAGTTTTTAGAGGTGGAGGTCGTTTTTTCGGACCTAGACCAAGAAGTTACTCTTTTAAATTGAATAAAAACTTAAAGCGTTTAGCGCGTAAGTCAGCTTTGAGTATCCAAGCTAATCAACACAATTTAGTAGTTATTGAAGATTTCAATTTTGAATCTCCAAGAACTAAAAATTTCGTTGATATTTTAAAAGCTTTAGAGTTAGATACTAAAAAATCATTGTTTGTTTTAGGAGACATCAATGAGAACGTGTATTTATCATCAAGAAATTTAAAATCTTCTAAAGTAATCAATGCTTCAGAATTAAATACTTATGGTATTTTAAATGCTAATAAAATTGTGTTTACTGAAGGTTCTTTGGAAGGAATTCATACAAACTTAAATAAATAGGGATTCAAAATGAGTATTTTAATAAAACCTATTATTACAGAGAAAGCAACAAACGACAGTGAAGTTAACAATCGTTACTCATTTGTTGTTGCAAAGAAAGCTAATAAATTAGAAATTAAATCAGCAGTTCAGTCTGCTTACGGAGTTTCTATAGAAAGCGTTAAAACTTTGAATTATCCAGTTCAAAAAAGTACAAAGTATACTAAAAAAGGTTTAGTTACTGGTACAAAAGGAGGATTCAAAAAAGCAATCGTACAGTTAGCTGAAGGAGAAAGTATTGATTTTTATAACAATCTATAAGAAAAATAGACAACAATGTCAGTTAGAAAATTAAAACCAATAACACCAGGTCAGCGTTTTAGAGTTGTAAATGGGTTCGACACCATAACAACTGATAAGCCGGAGAAAAGTTTACTTGCTCCGAAAAAAAGATCTGGAGGTCGAAACAGTCAAGGTAGAATGACAACTCGTAATATAGGAGGTGGTCATAAACAAAAATATCGTATTATCGATTTTAAAAGAGATAAAAGCGGTATTCCTGCTACAGTTAAAACTATAGAGTACGATCCAAATCGTACAGCATTTATTGCTCTATTAAGTTATGCTGATGGTGAAAAACGTTATGTAATTGCGCAAAACGGTTTAAATGTAGGTCAAGTTGTTATTTCAGGCTCTGGAGTTTCTCCAGAAATTGGTAATGCTATGTCTTTAAGTGAAATTCCTTTAGGAACTACAATTTCTTGTATAGAGTTACGTCCAGGTCAAGGAGCTGTTATGGCTCGTTCTGCTGGTTCTTTTGCTCAATTAATGGCAAGAGATGGTAAATATGCAACTGTAAAATTACCATCTGGTGAAACAAGATTAATCTTATTAACTTGTACAGCTGTAATTGGAGTTGTTTCTAATTCTGATCATCAATTATTAGTATCTGGTAAAGCAGGTAGAAGAAGATGGTTAGGTAGAAGACCAAGAGTAAATGCAGTAAGAATGAATCCTGTGGATCACCCAATGGGTGGTGGTGAAGGACGTGCATCTGGAGGTCATCCAAGGTCTAGAAACGGTATTCCTGCTAAAGGATTTAAAACTAGATCTAAGACTAAAGCTAGTAATAAGTATATTATAGAACGTAGAAAGAAATAATAAGTTATGGCAAGATCATTAAAAAAAGGACCTTACGTTCACTATAAGTTAGAGAAAAAAGTGTTAGCTAATGTAGAAGCTGGTAACAAAACTGTAATCAAAACTTGGTCTAGAGCAAGTATGATTACTCCAGATTTTGTAGGACAAACAATTGCTGTTCATAATGGACGTCAGTTTGTACCAGTTTATGTTACAGAAAACATGGTAGGGCACAAATTAGGCGAATTTTCACCAACTCGTTCTTTTAGAGGACATGCTGGTGCAAAAAATAAAGGTAAAAAATAGCAGGAAATGGGAGTTCGTAAAAAAAATATGGCAGATCAGTTAAAAGCAGATAGAAAGCAACGTGCTTTCGCTAAGCTTACTAACTGTCCTACGTCACCAAGAAAAATGCGTTTAGTAGCAGATCAAGTAAGAGGTGTTGAAGTTGAAAAAGCTTTACAAATCTTAAAATTTAGTCCTAAAGAAGCATCAATAAATTTAGAGAAATTGTTATTGTCTGCAATTGCAAACTGGCAAGCTAAAAATGAGGATGAGTCTATAGAAGACGCTAAATTATTTGTTAAATCTATATTTGTAGATAGCGCAGGAATGTTAAAAAGATTAAGACCAGCTCCACAAGGGCGTGCTCATAGAATTCGTAAGCGTTCTAATCACGTTACTTTAGAGTTAGGGAGTAAAAATTTAAGTAATTAATCAAAGTAGAAATGGGACAAAAAACTAATCCAATAGGAAATCGTTTAGGAATCATCAGAGGTTGGGAATCTAACTGGTATGGTGGTAATGACTACGGAGATAAATTAGCTGAAGATTATAAGATAAGAGAGTATGTAAATGCTAGATTATCTAAGGCAAGTGTTTCTAGAGTAATTATAGAGCGTACACTTAAACTTGTAACCGTTACTATCACTACTGCAAGACCTGGTATTATTATCGGAAAAGGTGGCCAAGAGGTAGACAAGTTAAAAGAAGAGCTTAAAAAAATTACAGGTAAAGAAGTTCAAATTAATATTTTTGAAATTAAACGTCCAGAATTAGATGCAAAATTAGTTGCAGTTAGTGTTGCTCGTCAAATTGAGAATAGAATTTCTTATAAGAGAGCTACTAAGATGGCTATTCAGGCTACAATGAGAATGAATGCAGAAGGGATTAAAGTTCAAATTTCTGGTCGTTTAAATGGAGCTGAAATGGCACGTTCTGAGCATTATAAAGAAGGTAGAATTCCTCTTTCTACTTTTAGAGCTGATATCGACTATGCACTTGTAGAAGCTCATACTCAATACGGAAGACTAGGTGTTAAAGTATGGATTATGAAGGGTGAGGTTTATGGTAAAAGAGAATTATCTCCATTAGTTGGTTTGTCTAAAAAACAAAGCGGTGGTAAAGGAGGAGATAGACCTAAACGCCAACAACCTCGTAGAAGAAAATAATTTTTAAAATTAGAAATTAAAAATGTTACAGCCAAAAAGAGTAAAATACCGTAAGGTACAG
>JANQTQ010000091.1 GCA_030731625.1 Polaribacter sp.
GGAGGAAGATTATCTTCTGTTTTGGACATTTATCAAAAAGAAGGAAATAGTAAAAACTTTAATTTAACTGGCGGAATTGGATTAGTTTCTAGTAGATTATTAGCAGAAGGACCTATTGAAAAAGAAAAAAGTTCTTTTGTAGTTGCTGGTAGAGCTTCTTATGCTCATTTATTTTTACCACTAATAGACAATGATAATAAAGCATATTTTTATGATTTAAATAGTAAAATTAATTACAGGTTTAATGATCAAAACAATCTTTTTTTATCAACCTATTTTGGAAAGGATATATTTGGAATTAACGATAGTTTTGTAAATGAATACGGAAACACCGTGGTCAATTTAAGATGGAATCATCTTTTTAGTGATAAAATATTTTCTAATTTATCTGCCATTTATTCTGATTATTTCTATGGATTAATTTTAGATTTTGTGGGTTTTGAGTGGAATTCTGGAATTACAAACTTCAATTTAAAATACGATTTTAAACATTATTTAAATGATAATTTTAAACTGAGTTATGGTATCAATAATATTTACATCAAATTTAATCCAGGAGAAATTGTACCAAACAGAGCAGATTCTGGAATACAATCAGAAAAATTGATTGATAAATATGCCAATGAATTTGCAGCATATTTAGAAGCAGAACATCAAATAAGTAACAAACTAACTTTACAATATGGCGCACGTTTTAGTAATTTTACTCGTTTAGGACAAGACGAATTAAATGTGTACGAAAACGACACTCCTGTAATTTATAATCAACAATTTAAAAAGTATGAATCTGCAGTAGCAACATATACCGAAAATTTTAAAAGAAGTGATGCAATTGCTACTTTTAATAATTTTGAGCCAAGAATTTCTATGTCGTATTTAATTGATAATGAATCTTCATTTAAAGTAAGCTACAACAGAATGGCACAATATTTACACTTACTTTCTAACACGTCATCTCCTACTCCGTTGGATGTTTGGGCGCCAAGTGGTAAATATATAAAACCTCAATTATTAGATCAAATAGCAGTTGGCTATTTTAAAGAAATTAAAAATGGTGATTATTCTTTAGAAACCGAAGCTTTTTACAAAGACATACAAAATAGAATAGATTATATAAATGGTGCAAATTTAGTTGCGAACAACGAAATTGAAACTGTTATTTTAAACGGACAAGCAAGAGCTTATGGTTTAGAAGTTTTGTTCAAAAAGAACGAAGGTAATTTTAAAGGTTGGCTTGCGTATACTTTATCTAAATCTGAACAAAAAACCCCTGGTAGAAATGCTTCAGAACCCGGCATCAATCAAGGAGAATGGTACAATACGCCTTATGATAAAACACATGATATTTCTTTAAATGGAAGTTATGAATTGTCTAAAAAATGGATGTTTAATGCTAACTTTTTATTCCAAACTGGGCAACCTACAAACTACCCTGTTGGTCAATATGAAATTCAAGGTTTAAACGTACCAATCTACAATGATAATACCAGAAACGCAGATAGATTACCAGCGTATCACAGAGTAGATATTTCTGCAACTTTAACACCTGAAAAAAATAAAAATAGAAAATGGCAAGCAGAATGGGTTTTTGGAATCTATAATTTATATGGAAGACAAAATGCAGCTTCTATAAACTTTAGTCAGAATAGAGAAACTTTTAGAAATGAAGCTGTGCAAACATCAATTTTTGGCATGGTTCCATCTGTAACTTATAATTTTAAATTTTAACCTTTAAACGGTTTTAAACATATTTAAAGCATGAAAAACATAGCTATTAGTACCCTTTTAATACTCTTATTTTTTACAAGTTGCGAAAAAGTAATAGATGTAACTGTACCTTCAATTGAACCAAAATTAATAATTGATGCCGCTTTTGAAGTCTATTTTGATGAAATTCCTGTAACAGCAAAAACAGTTGTAAAACTGAGTTTATCTGCAGATTATTTTGATGAAACAATTCCTGCTGTAACAAATGCAACCGTATTTTTAACAGACTTATCAAATAATACAATTATTAATTTTACGAACACCAATTCTGATGGAAATTACGAACCTGTAAACTCATTTATACCATCAGATACTACTGAGTATGAATTAACCATCATTTACGCAAACGAAACGTATAAAGGAACAGCAACAAAAGTAAAATCGACTCCTTTTACAAATGTTGTACAAGGTGATGAAACTCTTTTTTCAGGAAAAGAAACCCAACTAAAGGTTGATTTTTTTGATGATGGAACTCAAGAGAATTATTATTTATTTGATTTTTCAGAAAACTTGTTTTTATCAATTGATGATCGCTTTTTTAATGGAGCCGATTATAATTTTTCTTTCTTTTATCAAGAAGATGAAATTGAATTGCCTAAAACAGTAACTTTAAAAATGTCTGGAATTTCTAAGGCTTTTTACACCTATTTTGAAGTTTTAAACAGTCAAAGTGGTCAAAATTCTGGAGGCCCTTTTCAATCTGTTCCCTCTTCATTATTAGGAAATATGATTAACACAACAAACGAAGATAATTTTCCTTTAGGATATTTTCATATTTCAGAAACGGATACTTTTACGTTAGATTTGGTTCAGAAAAACTAATTTTTAGCAAACGTACCTTTGCGTTAAGGATTGAAATGGCATCCTTTTTTTCTTTAAAAAAAGATATAATGGAAAGCCTGTTAAAACGCCCAAAAAATTATTTAAACTATAAGATAGAATAATGTATTTTTGGTTTGATGAAATTTACAAAAACTACCGAGCAAGATTCGAAATACAATCATCTAGAAATGATGTCTGTATCTTCTATTTTAAGAAATATTAATAGTGAAGACAAAACGGTGCCTTTAGCTGTTGAAAAAGCATTGCCACAAATAGTAAAGTTAACAGAACAAATTGTTGACAAACTAAAAACTGGTGGAAGACTTTTTTACATTGGCGCAGGTACTTCCGGAAGATTAGGCATTTTAGATGCTTCGGAATGTCCACCAACTTTTGGTGTTCCGCATGAATTAGTTGTAGGTTTAATTGCAGGAGGAGATATTGCAATTAGAAAAGCCGTTGAATTTGCAGAAGATTCAAAAAATCAAGGTTGGTTAGATTTACAGGCTCATAAAATATCCGATAAAGATGTTGTTGTTGGTATTGCTGCTTCTGGCACAACGCCTTATGTAATTGCTGCTTTAGAAAAATGCAATGAAAACAATATTATTACAGGTTGTATTTCATGTAATGAAAACAGCCCTTTATCAAACACTGCTAAATTTTCCGTTGATGTAGTTGTTGGACCAGAATTTGTAACCGGAAGCTCTAGAATGAAAGCAGGAACTGCACAAAAACTTGTTTTAAATATGCTTTCTACAGCTACCATGATTCAGCTTGGAAAAATTAAAGGTAATAAAATGGTAGATATGCAATTATCTAACAAAAAACTTGTAGAAAGAGGAGAGAGAATGTTAGTTAAAGAATTAAATATCGACCAAAAAGAAGCTAGCGAATTATTGCAAAAATTTGGAAATGTTAGAAACGCCATTCAAAATTACAAAAAATGAGTACAGATTTTAATTTATTAGGCAAATCATTAATTAGATTAGGCATTTTAGTTTTTCTATTTATTATTACACCAATTACAATTACAATGGCTTTTAAAGCTTTAGATAAATTTACAGCAGCACCAGAAATCTATTTCGCTTACGCATTAATTATAGCCGCTATAGTTGCATTAATCTTTACCATTTTTTACGCTTTTAAAACTTTTAGCATCCTAAAAAATGCAATTTTTGGCAGTAAATAAAATTCTAAAATCAAAAAATTATATATCAAGTTTGAAAAAATTGAGTACTCTATTTGAATGAAAAAAAATAACCCTGAAAATGCAATTATCGTTATTTTATCGTATCCAGATACAGTAGTTAGACCCGCTTATTGGGAATCTTCGAGTAAAATTTGGCCAAAAATTGGTATTGGTAGCGAGCACGCTGTTCAAGCTGGGCATGCTGCTTTATTGTTGATAAAAAAAAATGACCCGGAAATTAAATATTTCGATTTTGGCCGATATATAACTTCTTATGGAAATGGACGCGTTAGATGTGAAGAAACAGATCCTGAACTTCACATCCCTTTAAAAGCCACTTTTATAAATAATAAGATTTCAAACTTAGAGACTATTTTGTTGTGGTTGGAAAAGCATCCCGAAAAAACACACGGAGAAGGCAGATTAATTGCAAGCATCAATGATAAAATAAATTACGATAATGCAATTCATTTTATTCATAATTTAATAGCTGAAAAAGAATATCCTTATGGTGCTTTTCTGAAAAAAGCTAGCAATTGTGCTCGATTTGTTACTGATACACTTATTAATTCTTGTACCCAGAAAAAGATAATTTTAAAATTAAAAAGTTCTTATTTACTAACTCCAAGTCCTATTGGAAATACCTTAAAAGGAAAAACAGCTGATGAAGTTTACAATGTTAAAAATCAAAAAATAGAGATCTATAAAAACAGATCTATTGTAAAAGAATACAATGCAGCTTTTTTTAAAAAAATTGACATCCCTCTTAATTTAATTGGAACTGAATTACCTGATGTTAAAACATTTAATTTACCAAAAGGCACTTGGCTATCCGGAATTGGCAGTGGCGCTTGGTTTCATATTGATGAAAAATTAGAAGACTCACATTTTAAAATATCTAGATATACTAAACTTGGTAAGAAAGATTTTGAAGGTTGTTTTACTACGGATAATTCTTCTTTTAACTTGGACCTAAATTACACATTCTTACACCCATCAAACTGCCAAGAAATGTACATCAAACAAAATGATAAAAATTTTATTTTCAAGCAATTAAAAAATAATTCCTAAACATTACACCTTTAATTAAGGTTAAAATAAATTCCTTTCAATCCTTTAAAACCATTAAAATTAATAGTAAATTAGTTGAAATACACATATATAAAATGAAAAATTATAGTATATTCCTATTACTTTTTTTATCCTTTTTATCGACAGAAACCTTTAGTCAAAAGAAATCATCAGAAGAAATTACAAAACTTATAAACTCTTACAAAATCGACGTTAGAGGTCCTTTTGAAAGAATAAACTGGTTTTGTAAAGATGGTAGCATTAGAAATTCTAAAGACCCTTGTCCGGATGAAGTAAATGGAGGTTTACAACATGCCAGTTTTAAAAGTTCTGTTCTAAAATTAAGAGAATCTAACGATTTATATTTTACAGAAATATTAGCGGGCTTAAATATTGAAAGTTTTTTAGATGAAAAAAACAACTTTAGTAGATTAAAACAATATCAACTTAGTAAATATTTAGCAAGTGTAAATA
>JANQTQ010000092.1 GCA_030731625.1 Polaribacter sp.
CGTTATGGCGGTGATGATATTTTAAAAGGGACAACCTTTACAAAATACAAGCAATTTGTACAAAACTGTTTTAAAGTATTGCCAAGACAAGCTTTGCATGCAAAAACATTAGGATTTACTCATCCAACAACGGGAGAATTTATGCAGTTTAACTCTGAAGTTCCGCAAGATATTACAGAATGTCTAGAAAAATGGAGAACGTATTCTGAGAATTCTAAACATGAATTTGAATAAGTTGAAGACATATTTATAAAAAAAAGCGATGCAGTAAAACCTACATCGCTTTTTTTTATCTCTAATTTTTAAGCTTCTTTTTTCTTCCCAATAAATCTGATGACACTTGATACTCCGTTATGATATTTTCCTTCAGATAAATTTACGTTGATTTCTTGAAGCAATAAAATCTCAAAATCCGGAAAATCTTTTTGAATCGATTCTTTTGAAAATAGCATTTCTATATTTTTGGGTCCACCTAAACTAGGATTCTCATCACTAAGTTTTAAATGATTTTTACTAAACCCCTCTATCACTATAAACCCATTCGGCTCAATTAAATCTGCAATTTTTTGATGATATTTAGACAAAAGTGATACTGGTAAATGTGCAAAAATAAGCGCTGCAGATTTATAAGTTTGCTTGATAATATCTAAATCAAAAAAATCACCAACTTTATAATTGATGGTAACATTTTCTTTTTCAGCTAGTTTTAAAGCTTTCTTTTTACCTTCTTCACTAATATCAAAAGCGGTAACTTTCATCCCCATTTTTGCTGCATAAACAGCATTTCTTCCTTCGCCTTCTGCCGGCAACAAAATAGTACCGTTTAATTTGTATTTTTCAATTGCTTCCTTAAAAAAAGCATTTGGCTTAATTCCATATGCATACTCCTCATTTAAGTATCTGGCATCCCACATTTCTTTCATTATACTAAACTTTTAGATTCTATTAACAACATCCTAAACTTAAATAAAAGTAAGAACATACGACTACAACTTTATATTTAAAGTCAATTTTTAAATAAAAAAATATTATCTGATAGAATTTCATTTTAAAAATAGCGAAGCTAGCTGCTAAATTATAATTTTAAATGATAAAAAGTCTTATTATTTTTTTAAATCAAACAAATAACCAACTGATAAATTAAAAAAGTTTGTTGTTGGCAAATTACTTTCTGTTGCTGTTGCTTTTGGTACATTTAAATAGTAACCTAGTTCAAAATCCCAAGAATTGGTAGACAAAGAAAGCGGAAAATGGAGTTGTGTATTTAACAAATCAAACACATCATAATTAATAGTTTGTAAAACAGTTTGTCCGTTAAAAAAAGCTATTTTCTGAACCGCTAACGTTTGTTTGGCAATAATAAAATTGATATTGGGTCTAAAACGTATTGCAAATGTTGGGGTTCTTTTTAGTGTGAAATTTGCAAACGTGTTCGTTACAATTTGATACGATTGATCTGTACCAAAAAGATAAGAACCTGCAATTGTGGCTCCTACAGTTCTTTTTTTATTTCTAACCCCCAAACTTACATCTATCGAATTTGTATAAGCATCAAAATCATCCGAATAAAAATATTTTGTATACCCTACATTATAAATAAGATTTCTGCTTTTACCGATGGTATTAAAATAACCTAAGGAAAGACTTGTAAAATCCCAACTTGGCGAAAAATTTTGATAATAAATACCCGAAATACTGGCATTAAAACCAGAGGAATGATAATAAGAAACTTGCGGAATTAAATGAAACTGATCTGTACCAGAATCGCGTCCAGAAAAATAGGTATTGCTATTGTACGACAGGGAAGTGTATAAAAAACTGTAAGAAAAATCGTTCTCTATCAACTCGTCTAAAAATTGCTGATCACTAAAAAAAAGATCATCTATTAAACCATCTATATCATCTAAATTTTTTTCTTGTGCATACGAACAAAAAGAGGTTGCCATTGTAAACAATAGCAACCCAAAAACTTTAAATTTGTTTTTTAAATCTAGATAAAGAAGTTTCATAAATAACTAAAAACTAATTTCCATTATTTCTTTTTTTCTTACCATTATTATTATTATTATTATTATTATTATTAACTCTTTGTCCGTCTTTAAGCTCACCTCTATCTTTAGAATTTGATATTTTATCAATACGTTCTTTAAGCATTTTTCTTTGCTCGTTAGTTAATGTATTTCTAAAATTATCTCGTGTTTGTCTCAAACTAACTTGCTGATCATTCATCATGTTTTTTTGATCTAAAGAAAAAGTAGCTACCAATTGTTTTCTTATTTCGTCTTTAGAAATTGTTTTATCTCTTAAAATAGCCAACTGTTCTGCAGTAAGTGATGCTTTAAATGTTTCACGATTTATTTTCATCAGTTCTTTCTCTTTCTGCAATAAATCTCTTTGTTCTTGTGTGAGCTCTTTTTGAATTAAGCTATAGTTAGAATCTTGAGCCAAAATTTTTGTATTAAATAGCATCAAACTAAAAATTGTTGCGGTTAATATGATGGTTTTTAATTTCATTTTGTTATTGTTTACGCTGTACTAAAAAACTAAAGTACAAATTTATAAATTAAATTTAACATGCGCCTTTAGCAGCATCATATTCTGCTTGATCATTAAAAGTTGCAGTTGTACCGTCTTTATATTCAACACTTACTGGAAAATTTAAAGTCCCTTTTTCTGTAGCATCCGGATTTGCTTTACACCATTCTCTTAACAATTTTAAATCGGCTCTTTCTGTAACATCAATTATAGTTGCATCTGGCATGGTATAACTAAAAGGATACACTAGTTTAAAACACTTTCTTTTGTCTTTTCCTTTTCTACATGAATCTTTAACGGTTGCTAATTCTGTACTATCCAATAAAGTTTGTACCGTACCATCTTCTAAAGTTACATCCACAGGAAACACTAATTCTGGTCTTACAGTTTCATCCGGATTTAACTCATACCAAGCTTTAATTAAACTCCAATCATCTTCTGTTGTTAAGGTAATTGAGCTGTTATCTGGCATTATAAAATCTATTGGATACACAAATTCAAAACATTTACTTCTTCTTTTAGTTCTTTTTGCATCCGCATCTGCCAATTGTTTTCCATTAAGAGAAAAATACACATCGCTTGTTGCTTCTTCTTTAGAGGCATCATCTGTAACTATTGCTACTTTATACCCTAATCCTACTGCTAATTGCACTTTTGCAACATAACTATCTGCCAAATCGCTATTAAATACAGTTTTTGCTGCTGCAGGTAAACTAGTTTCATTTACTACTATTTTTGCTGCACTTTCAATTTGTTCTACCAAAGCAGTTTCATCTGCATTCATTACATCCGACGAATCAGAATCTGAACACGATGTAAATACCAGTGCTAATAAAATAAAAGCAATAATCGATAAAAATACAATACTCGATTTAAAAATACGCTCACTTGAAATTGATGTTTTCATACTATTAAGTTTTAATTAATTATTGTTTCTATGTACTTAGAACTCTATTTTTTAAAATAGTTTGAAAATATTTTATTTTTTTTACAAAATAATCGTCTCAATAAATTTGTCGTCGATATAATCATCTAATAATGAATCTTCTACTATTAAAGTATTCAGAATTAAATTTTCTAATTTTTGTTCAGAAAGCTCTGCTTTTACAACAACTTCTTGAAACAAAGTTGCGTTTGTAAATGTTTCTAGTTCTGATTCTTCTATCAATAAAGATTCTAATAAAACATCATTAGAATAAGCAACTTCATCAATCGTGATTTTATGTATAGTTGCCGGAGTTTCTAAATTTTGCATCCAAATGGTAAGTCCAAACAGTAAAATTATGGATGCCGCTGCCATGTATTTAAAGGATGGTTTCATCCAAAAAACGAGTTGTTTTTTAGGCGGAACTGCTACTTTTATTTCTTCGGATTTAATTTTATCTAAAATGGATAATTTAGATGTTGCAAAGTAATTTTCAGGAATTTCTGTTCCTAAATATTTTTTGTGATGTTTAGAAATAGCACCTTTTAAACCTCCTTCTAGGAAGTTTTTTTTACCGTTATTTTCTGATGTATGTTCCATAATATATACCTTAGACCCAAGCTTTTTTAAATAGTTTGGATTTATAAAAATATTTTTTCTTCTATAATTTTAACTGCTGTGTAATACGTCGATTTTAATGTGCTTTCTGATATTTCTACAATTTCTGATATCTGTCTAAAACTTAAGTCATCAAAATATTTCATCTGAAAAACTCGCTGCTGTTTTTCTGAAAATCCTGCGATAATTGTCTGTAGCTTTTTCTGAATTTCATCTCCATCAAAATATTCATCCCCAAATAAAACCTCTAAATGAGCTTCGGAAACCTCCTCTATGTTCGCATAATTTTTTTTATTGTTTTGCTCTAAAAACCGGATTGATTCATTGTAAGCAATCCGATACATCCACGTATGTAAACTACTTTTTCCTTCAAATTTTTGAATGTTTTTATACACACGAATAAATGTATTTTGCAATACATCATCGGCATTTTCATGGGTTACTACAATTTTACGAATATGCCAATACAAGCGTTCTTGATACGCATCAAGCAACTCATTAAAAGCTCTATCTTTTAATGTAGCATCCTTTAACTTTTTTACAAGTTCTGCGTCTTTACTCAAGTTTTTTTTCTGTTAACGTCTACTTTGACCCAAGATAATTGAAATAGTTTGATTTTTTTAAAAAAAACTTTCATCAATTTTTTAAATAGGTTTATCAATTTAAATTGAACTGTTTATTTGATGATTTTTATAAGGATTTGTATTTTTACACTATCTAAATAAACACTGAATGAAAATTATTATTTCTCCGGCAAAATCACTAGATTTTGAAAGCAACGTACCCACAACTTTACACACACAACCTCGTTTTTTAGAGCAATCTTCAAAATTACATAAAAAACTAAAAACGCTTTCAAAGAAGAAATTATCCGAATTAATGAAAATTTCTTCTGATTTGGCCGCGTTAAATTACGACCGAAATCAAACTTGGCAAACTCCTTTTACTACAGCAAATGCTAAACAAGCTATTTATGCTTTTACAGGTGCTGTTTTTCAAGGAATTGATGTAAACTCTTTGGATGAAAAAAAACTACCCATCTTACAAGAAAACCTAAGAATTTTATCTGGTTTGTACGGCGTTTTAAAACCGTTGGATTTAATTCAGCCGTATCGTTTAGAAATGGGTACAAAATTAAAAGTTGGTAATACAGAAAATTTGTACAAATTTTGGGATGACACCGTAGCAAAATCTTTAAATGAAGAATTAG
>JANQTQ010000093.1 GCA_030731625.1 Polaribacter sp.
TTTTTATAGTTATCTAATAAATCCATATTTATGGGTTTAAAATGTTTTTTAATTTTTCTTTTGCTCGAGTCATTTTTACTCTAGCATTTACAGATGAAACTCCCAAAGTTTCTGCAATTTCTTTAAAAGGTTTATCTTCTAAGTATAAAAAAATCAATGCTTTTTCAATATCATTTAATTTATGTATTGCTTTATACAACGAGGCTAATTGTTTTTCTTCAGTATCATCGTAATCTGTTGCTTTAATCTTATAAGAAAAATCACTAATATCTTCTGTTTTTACAGTTCTTGTTGATTTTCTGTATAAAGAAATTGCTGTATTTAAAGCAACTCTATACATCCAAGTACTAAATTTAGAGTCACCTCTAAACTTTGGATAATTTTTCCAAAGTTGTATGGTTATCTCTTGAAATAAATCTTTATGAGCGTCATTATTTGTAGTATAAATTCTACAAATTTTGTGAGCTATATTTTGATTTTGTTCAAAGTCTGATAAAAATTTAGTCTCTAAATCTTTTTGCACTCCTTAATTAGTTAGTTTAATTTATTAGTAGCGTAAATGTATAAAAAGTTACATTTTTTTTAAATAATATTTAATCTAAAAAATTATTCATAGATTTGTTGAACATAAAACAAATAAAATTGAACAGTATTAAACAAGATTTTACGATTAAAGACCTTGAGAATATTTCTGGTATTAAAGCCCATACTATTAGAATATGGGAAAAAAGATACAATCTTTTTGAGCCACAAAGAACCGAGACTAACATAAGGTTTTACACTCCTACCGACTTAACAAAGCTTTTAAATGTTGTTTTACTAAGCAATAACAATTTTAAAATATCAAAAATTGCGTTAATGTCTGATGAAGAGATCACACTTCAATCTAGAGAGTTAACTTTTAACATTGCTGTAAATGATGAGGCCATAAATGCTTTAAAAATAGCGATGTTTCAATTTGACAAAATACAATTTAATGCCATTTATAATAATTTATTACTTAAAAAAAACTTTAGAGAAATTTTTTATGATGTCTTTATTCCGTTTTTAGATCACATAGGTTTATTGTGGCAAACAGAAACTTTATTGATCGCGCATGAACATTTTATAACAAATTTAATTTCTCAAAAAATTCAAATAAATACAGAGCAGTTGCAATATAATATTCATAAGTCAGATAAAACATACGTGCTTTTTTTACCTGAAAATGAAATTCATGAATTGGCACTTTTGTATTTAAATTACGAGTTAGTTTTGAGAGGATTTCACACAATATATCTTGGGCAAAGTTTACCTTTAGAGAATCTAAAACACTTTCTAGAAAGTGACAAAAAAATCTATTTTATTACATCTTTAACAATACAGCCTTATGATGATAAAATTGAAGATTATTTTAAAGAAATGAATGATTTAATTAAAGGTACTCAAAAGGAGTTTTTTGTAACAGGAAGAAAAATTGAAAAAGTAAAACACCTTAAATTTGAAGGAAACATACAATTGTTTGAATCTATTTCAGGATTGTTAAAAATTATATAAAAACCATTGTTTTGTTCAATAAAATCATACTTTTGCTAAACAATAAATTACATGTATAAAAATATTTATATTATCGGTTCTGGCTTTTCCTCAATTTCAGCTTCCTGTTATCTAGCGAAGGCAGGATACAACGTTACAGTTTTAGAAAAAAATGCTACGCTTGGAGGAAGAGCAAGGCAATATAAAAAAGATGGTTTTACTTTTGATATTGGTCCTTCTTGGTACTGGATGCCAGATGTTTTTGAACGATTTTTTGCGGATTTTGATAAAAAACCCTCAGATTATTATATCTTAGATAAATTAAATCCTGGTTATGAAGTCTATTTTGGAGAGAATTCATCAGTAAAAATATCTAGTGAACTTTCTGAAATTTATGAACTTTTTGAAAAAGAAGAAAAAGGAAGCGCAAAATATTTAAAAGAGTTTTTAAATTCTGCAAAATCTAATTACGACACTGCTATTAAAGATTTGGTGTATCAACCAGGAGTTTCACCTTTAGAATTGGTAAATACAACAACAATTGCAAGAGTTTCTCAATTTTTTTCAACGATAAGAAAACAAGTTAGAAAGAATATAGAAAGTACTAAATTAATCAAAATTTTAGAATTTCCCGTTTTGTTTTTAGGGGCAAAACCAAATAATACGCCTGCTTTTTATAATTTTATGAATTATGCAGATTTCGGGCTAGGAACTTGGCATCCAAGAGGAGGAATGTATACAGTTATTGAAGGAATGGTTTCTTTAGCAGAAAGCTTAGGTGTAAAGTTTGAAACAAATGCAAATGTTGAAAAGATTATTACCGATTCTTCTAACAATGTTACAGGTTTAAAAGTTAATGGAAAAGAAATTAAAACAAGTTTGGTTTTAAGTGGCGCAGATTATCATCATACAGAAACTTTATTAGATGATAATGTAAAACAATATTCAGAAAAATATTGGAGTAAGAAAACCTTTGCACCTTCATCATTGTTATTTTTTGTTGGTTTTGATAAGAAAGTAAAAAATGTAAGTCATCATACCTTGTTTTTTGATACAGATTTTGATGCGCATGCTAAAGAAATTTATGATAATCCACAATGGCCAACAGATCCTCTTTTTTATGCTAACTTTACTTCTATTACTGATGTAACTTCTGCGCCAGAGGGTAAAGAAGCTGGTTTTTTCTTGATTCCTTTAGCACCAGGAATTGAAGATACAGAAGAATTGAGAGAAGCATATTTTCATAAAATTATGGATCGATTTGAGAAATTAACAAATCAAGAAGTTAAAAAACATGTATTGTTTAAAAAATCATTTTGTGTTAATGATTTTAAAAGCGAATACAATTCTTATAAAGGAAATGCATACGGAATGGCAAATACACTGTTACAAACCGCTTTTTTAAGACCAAAAATAAAAAGTAGTAAAGTAAATAATTTGTATTTTACAGGTCAATTAACAGTTCCTGGTCCCGGAGTTCCGCCAGCTTTGATATCAGGAAAAATTGCATCAGAATTAATTTTTAAAAATCAACAATAATATGAAGGAATTATTTGACACTGTTTCTAATGATTGTAGTAAGTTGGTTACTAAAAAATACAGTACTTCTTTTTCGTTGGCAGTAAAAATGTTGTCACCAAAAATTAGAACGGATATCTATAATATTTATGGATTTGTCCGTTTTGCTGATGAAATTGTAGATAGTTTCCATGACTTTGATAAAGAGGTTTTAATGGATCATTTTGAAAAAGATTATTATCTTTCTAAAGAACATGGCATTAGTTTAAACCCTATTTTAAATTCTTTTCAACAAACAGTAAAAAAATATAATATTCCTGATAAAATGGTGCAAGCTTTCTTAAAAAGTATGAAAGCAGATTTGTACAAAACTGAATATCAGACAAAAGAAGAGTATGACGAGTACATTTATGGATCTGCAGATGTAGTGGGTTTAATGTGTTTAAAAGTATTTGTTGATGGCGACCAAAATAAATACGATGAGCTAAAAGATGCAGCAATGCGTTTGGGTTCTGCGTTTCAGAAAGTAAATTTTTTAAGAGATTTAAAAGATGATTACGAAGTTTTAAATCGTTCTTATTTTCCTAATATTAATTTGGGCGAATTAGACGCAGCTTCTAAACAACTTATTATTGATGAAATTGAAGCCGATTTTGATTTTGCTTATAAAAACGGAATTCTTAAATTGCCAGTGGAAGCTAAGTTTGGTGTTTATACAGCTTACAGATATTACAGAAGGCTATTAAAAAAATTAAGATCTGTGCCTTCAGAAAAAATTATGGATACAAGAATTAGAATTTCTGACCCGATGAAATTAAATCTATTGGCAAGAAGTTATGTTAAATACAAATTAAATTTTATAAAATAATGCTTTTATTTATCACTCTAGGAGTTTTTTTATTGATGGAAGGCGTAACCTGGTGCACACATAAATTTGTGATGCATGGTTTTGGATGGTATTTACACGAAGATCATCATCAGCCAAAATATAATGGTTTTGAAAAAAATGATGCTTTTTTTGTAGTTTTTGCAATACCAAGTATTTTACTTTTTTATTACGGTACATATACAGAACATACGTATTTATTCTTTATAGGATTAGGTATTTTATGTTACGGAATTGCCTATTTTTTAGTGCATGATGTTTTAATTCATCAGCGCTTTAAATGGTTTAAAAACACTAATAATAATTATTTAAGAGGACTTAGAAAAGCACACAAAATTCATCATAAAAATATGGGAAAAGAAGACAGTCAATGTTTTGGAATGTTGTTTGTTCCTTTTAAATATTTTCAAAAACCTAAAATTTAAGTTTTAACTTCACTCTTTAAATGCAACCTATTTAAGTAAAATTAAATAGGTATTTTATTTTTATCAAATTAAACCAAAATGAAATATTACGACTATATAATTGTTGGTGGAGGAGCAGCTGGTTTAATGATGGCTTACAGAATGGCTAAAGATGTTTTTTTTGATGATAAAAAAATATTAATTATTGATAAAGTAAAAAAAACTACAAATGATAAAACTTGGTGTTATTGGGAAACCAAAAATGGTGACTGGGATGATCTATTAACTACTTCTTGGAACACAATTTTATTTGAAAGTGATAGCTTTGTTTTAGAAGAAAATATTGCGCCATATTCATATAAAATGATAAGAAGTAGCTACTTCTATGCACAAATTTGGAAAACCCTAGAAAATAAAAACAATATTATTTTTTTAGAAGAAAATGTAGTGAGTATCCATCAACAGAAAGAAGATGCTAAAATAATAACAGAAAAAGCTGTTTATACTACTAAAACACTTCTTAATAGCATTCTTTTTGATCAGTCCTATAAGAAACAAACTACATATCCTTTATTACAGCAGCATTTTGTTGGGTTTTTTATAAAAACAAAAGAAGATACTTTTAAGGATACTACAGCAACTTTTATGGATTTTACGGTTCCGCAGAATGGAAATACACGGTTCATGTATGTATTACCTATTAGTAAAACCGAAGCTTTGTTCGAGTACACTTTATTTTCATCAGATTTATTAGCTTTTGATATGTATAAAACTGCCATAGAGCAGTATCTAGAAAGAAAAAATATTACAAATTATACAATCATTGAACAGGAACAAGGTGCAATACCAATGACATGCTATAAGTTTTGGAATAAAAATTCTACTAATATTATGCACATTGGTAGTGCAGGTGGTTGGTCTAAAGCAAG
>JANQTQ010000094.1 GCA_030731625.1 Polaribacter sp.
ACTAATTATTCAATATTAATCACAAGAATAATTACCTCTTTTTATTCGTTTTAAATTATTTAAAATGAAAAAAAACATCTTTTTTTTATTCTTGTTTGTAAGTATACTTGCAAACGCCCAGACATTTACACTTAACGGAAAAGTAGTAGATGAAAACAATGAATCTTTACCAAGTGCAACTATTTTGGTTAAAGAAAACAACCAAGGAACTTCTACCGATTTTAACGGAAAGTTCTCTTTAAACCTCCCAAAAGGGAAGTACACAATTCAAGTTTCTTTTATTGGTTACAAAACAGTTTTTAAAGCAATTTCTTTGACTAAAAATGATGAAATTGAGTTTGTATTATTGCCAGATTCAACTGTTTTAGAAGAAGTTTTGGTTTCTGCAGTTCGTGTAAATGCAGATGTGCCCGTTACATTTTCTAACTTATCAAAAAAGGAAATTGCGAAACGTAATTTAGGTCAAGATATTCCTATTTTACTAAATTACATGCCTTCTGTGGTTTCGTCTTCAGATGCTGGTGCAGGCGTTGGTTACACCTACATGAGTGTGCGTGGTTCTAACGGGGAGAGAATTAACGTTACTGTAAACGGAATTCCGTATAACGATGCAGAAAGTCATGGTTCCTATTGGGTTAATTTAGGCGATTTTGCTTCTTCTACAGAGAATTTACAATTACAACGTGGTGTTGGAACATCAACCAACGGTTCTGGTGCTTTTGGTGCGAGTTTAAATATTTTAACGGATGCCGTTTCTGAAGAAGCTTTTGGAGAAATTTCCAATTCTTTTGGTTCTTACGGAACAAGAAAACACACTGTAAAATTTAGTACCGGTAAAATTAATGATCATATAGAAATTGCGGGTCGTTTGTCTAAAATTAATTCTGATGGCTACGTAGATAGAGCTTCTTCAGATTTGAGATCGTATTATTTACAAGGAAGTTATTCTGATGAAAATACGTTGATAAAAGCAGTTACTTTTGGTGGAAAAGAGAAAACATATCAAGCTTGGTATGGTTTAACTGCGGATGAATTAGCTGCCGATAGAAGACAAAATCCGTATACGTATGATAATGAAGTTGATGATTATCAGCAAAACCATTATCAATTGCATTGGAATGAAAAACTAAACGATAATTGGTCTACGAACCTAGCTTTAAACTATACGAAAGGCGCTGGTTTTTTTGAGCAATTTAAGGAAGAAGAAGATGCAGCCGATTTTGACAATTTAATTGTTGACGGAACGGATGTAATTGTAAGACGTTGGTTAGACAATGATTTTTACGTTGTAAACTTTAATACAAATTACAAAACGGATAAACTGAATTTAATTTCAGGAATTTCGTATTCTAATTATACAGGAGATCATTTTGGTGAAGTAATTTGGGGAGAAGATTTAGCGCCGAATACAAACATGAGAGATCGTTATTATTTTTCTGATGCTACAAAAACCGACTTTTCAATCTTTACAAAAGCAACCTTTGATATCAGTGAAAAATTATCTGGTTATGCAGATGTACAAGGTAGATTTGTAGGGTATCAAACAAAAGGAATTACGTCTGATATAGATAATATTGATGTAGATGCAAATTTTAATTTCTTTAATCCTAAAGTGGGTTTAACGTATACAATTAATAACGACAATAATTTATACACTTCTTTCGCGGTTGCCAATAGAGAACCAAATAGGAACGATTTTGAAGCCGGAGTTACAACTCCAGAAACCTTAAATGATTTAGAATTTGGTTGGCGTTTAAACAAAGAAAAGATAAAACTAAACACCAATATTTATTATATGAATTATAAAAATCAGTTAGTATTAACGGGTGCTTTAGATGATGTTGGTGCGCCAATTAGAGCAACTTCTGGAGATAGTTACCGTTTAGGATTAGAAATTGATGCAGATATTACTTTATCTGATCAGTTTTCTATAAAACCAAATGCGGCATTTAGTTCTAATAAAAATAAAGATTTCTTTATTACAAGAAACGGAATTGATACTCCAGAAAGTTTAGGAAATACAGATTTATCTTTTTCTCCGGATGTAATTGTAGGAAACATGTTTATTTACAAACCTTTAGAGAGTTTGCAAATTTCATTTTTATCTAAATATGTTGGCAAACAATTTATGAGTAATTTTAGTAGTATAATTTCTGATAACGATGTTTTAGATAGTTATTTTACTTCTGATTTAAATGTGGTTTACGAACTTACACCAAACAAAATATTTAAATCTATTGTGTTTTCTGCATTGATAAATAATATTTTTAACACAGAATATGTAGACAGAGGTTATTATGGTACTTATGATGACGATTGGTCTGTTGCAGGTGAAGTTACTACTTTAGATTATGCTGGATATTATCCGCAAGCAACAAGAAATTTTTTAGTGGGGGTTACTATGAGATTTTAGAAAAAACATACTTTTTTAATCAAATTGGATTAAAATTGTTCTAAAATCTAATAAAACGAGCATTTTCCTTGGAAAATCGCTCGTTTTTTCGTATATTAAAAATCGATGCAAAACACTTCTCTTTTATCAGACAAAAACAACTCAATTAATCTTCCTAATTTTATTCGATTGAATAACTTTATGCTTCCTGATTTCTAGTTTTTTTTCACATCATCTAACACTTTCCTATAATTTTAAAAGAATTTATTTCTTTTAAAACTTCTTACTTTCATTTAAACCTAAAAACATAAAACAAACATATGAGACAACTTAAAATTGTAAAACAAGTAACCAATCGTGATGCAAAATCTTTAGAAAAATATTTTCAAGAAATTAGTAAAATTGGGCTTATTACTGCTGATGAAGAAGTAGAATTAGCTTTGAAAATAAGAAAAGGAGATGGTAGAGCATTAGATAAACTTGTAAAAGCAAATTTAAGATTTGTGGTTTCTGTGGCGAAACAATATCAAGGACAAGGTTTAAAATTATCCGATTTAATAAATGAAGGTAATTTAGGATTGGTAAAAGCGGCAAAACGTTTTGATGAAACAAGAGGTTTTAAATTTATTTCTTACGCTGTTTGGTGGATTCGTCAATCGATTATGCAAGCTTTAGCGGAGCAATCTAGAATTGTACGTTTGCCTTTAAATAAAATTGGAAGCATCAATAAAATCAGAAAAATTTACGCTCGTTTAGAACAAGATGAGCAACGTATGCCAACCAATAAAGAAATTGCAAAACAGTTAGATATGACTGAAACAGAAGTTGCACAATCTTTAAGAAATTCTGGCAGACATGTTTCTATGGATGCACCTTTTAGAGAAGGTGAAGATTCTAATATGTACAATGTGTTACAATCTGATGAATCGCCAAGACCAGACAAAAACTTAATGAAACAATCTTTAAGTATAGAAATAGATAGAGCTTTAGAAACGCTTTCTAACAAAGAAGCAAAAGTTATAAAAATGTATTACGGAATTAATCTTCCTGCGGCTTGTAGTTTAGCAGAAATTGGTGAAGTAATTGATTTATCTAGAGAAAGAGTGCGCCAAGTAAAACAAAAAGCAATTAGAAACTTACAATCTAAATCTAGAGCACATCTTTTAAAATCTTATTTAGGATAGAAATTCATCCATAAGCGCTATCGAAAATAACTGAGATTATTAAACATTATAATAAAACAGGGAGCAAAATTGCTCCCTGTTTTATTTATGAATCTATTCTACCAACAGCGCAACTAACAAACGATTTTGCCTTGTGTAGAACGGTATTTTTATCACCAACTTCTGGGTATCCTAATTTTGATAATTTTTCTTTTACTGCTTCCAGATTATCTTTATCTGATGTCACAGAAACTATCGATTTTTCAACATCAACGGTAACTTCATTTATATTTTCTAGAGTTAACAATCCTTTTTTAATAGTTGCTGCACAACCACCACATTTTAAGTTTTCTATTTGAATATCTGTTGTCATAATTTTTTAATTTTCTTGTTTCCATTTGTTGTATCCGCCTAAAACATTGTAGACTTCATAACCTTTTTCTTTTAGTATTTTTGCTGCTTTTTCACTTCTATTGCCACTTCTACAATATAAATAAACAGGTTTATTCTTGTCTAATTGTGCTGTTGCTTTTGTTGCAAAATCAGCATCAAAAAAATTTATAAATTTTGCTTTTTTAATAAAACCTTGATGTATTTCTTGTGGTGTTCTAACATCCAATAATTGTACATTCTCTTTTACCAACAGCGTTTTTAGTGCCGATGTCGAAATCGTTTTTATTTCATCTTGTGAATTACAATTGATAAAAAAGAAACTCATCAAAAGTAAACTTAAAACATTTTTCATCTTATTTATTTTAAAGTTGAAGGACAAACAGCGGCCGATCTTTCTATAGATGTATTTTTAATGGCATCATATCCACCATCAATATCAATTAAATTATGAAATCCGCGTGCTTTTAAAATAGATGCGGCAATTACAGAACGATATCCTCCTGCACAATGCACATAAAAATCACCTTTTTTAGGGAATTCAGAGATATGATTATTTAAAAAATCCAACGGCGTATTTTCTGCAATGATTACATGCTCACTTGCGTATTCACCTGGTTTTCTAACATCAAAAATGATTGGATTATCTTTCATTTTTGTTGTTAAAGCATCCGCAGTTATAGACGAAATTGTATCTATTTCCTTACCTGCTTTTTTCCAAGAATTAAAACTACCTTCTAAATAACCCAACACATTATCGAAACCAACTCTAGACAAACGAATAATTGTAGCTTCCTCTTCTCCTTCTGGCGTTACTAACAAAATTGGTTGTTTAATATCTTTTATCAATGCGCCTACCCAAGGTGCAAAAGTACCGCCTAAACCTATAAAAATAGATTGTGGAATAAATCCTTTTATAAATTCTGCTTGATGACGAACATCTAAAATTAATGCATCTGTTTCATTTGCATGAATTTCAAAAGCTTTAACCGATAAAGGTTTTGCGCTATTTTCTATAACATCATCAATATCTTGATATCCTTCTTTATTCAATTTTACATTTAAAGGAAAATAAGCTGGAGGAGGCAATAAACCGTCTGTTACTTCTTTTACAAACTCCTCTTTTGTCATATTTGCTCTTAACGCATAATTGGTTTCTTTTTGATTACCAATGGTGCCAACAGTTTCTTTGCTTAAGTTTTTACCACAAGCAGAACCCGCTCCGTGCGCAGGATATACAATCACATCATCCGCCAACGTCATTACTTTATTTCGTAAACTATCAAACAAAAATCCGGCTAAATC
>JANQTQ010000095.1 GCA_030731625.1 Polaribacter sp.
AGAAATTACAAAAAACGACACTTTGTTGGTTAAAAATCCATATACACAAAAGGAAATGTACCAAATGGCAATTGTTGGTTATGATCATTTATCCGAAGATTTTCCGCAATTAAAATATCAATATCCATCCGTAAAAAGCTCCTTAATGAGTTTGCTACAAACCTATAACGGAACAGCGGGATATTTAAATCCGTTAACGGGTGAAGCGCAAGTAAATGATAGAATTCCTAAAACCAGTTATCCAACAACTACCTGTCATGAAATGGCGCATCAAATAGGTTTTGCAGCAGAAAACGAAGCCAATTTTGTTGGTTTTTTAGCGGCAAATTATAATGATGATCTGTACTTTAAATATGCAAGTTATAGAATGGCTTTTGGGTATTGTTTATCAGAAATTAGAAAACGTGATGAAAACGCCTACACAACTATTTTAAAAAGCGTACATAAAGGAATTTTAAAAGATTTTAACGCGAGTTATGAGTTTTGGTTGCACTATGAAAATCCGTTTGAACCCCTTGTTAAAAAAGGATATAATGCCTACTTAAAAGCCAATAAACAAGACAAAGGTGTACAGTCTTATAATTATGTTGTTGACTTGTTAATTTCTTATTTTGAAGTAACTGCCAAAAACAAGATTTCTTAAATATTTGTTAATTTTATTTTTTTTGTGAATTATCAGAAAAGTATCAATAAATTTATAAATAATTCAAATTAAATTCAAATTAAATTCAAACTACATGAAAAAACTACTATTCTTACTCTTTTTCTTGTCGCTTTCCGTAATGAATGCGCAAGATTATTTTCCTGCAAATGACGGTGTAAAAACATCCCAAAACACCTCTTTTGCGTTTACAAATGCCACCATTTATGTTACTCCATCAGAAATTATTACAAAAGGTACTTTGCTGATAAAAGATGGCAAAGTGGTAAGCGTTGGCAAATCTGTGAACATACCAAAAGGAACTAAAATTATTGATTTAGACGGAAAAACGGTGTATCCTTCTTTTATTGATATGTATTCAGATTTTGGAATTGAAAAACCAAAAAGACAAACATCTGGTTATGGTGGCAGTCAATATGATTCTGAACGCGAAGGTTATTATTGGAACGACCATATTAGACCAGAAACCAATTCTATAGACGATTTTAAATTTGATACCAAAAAAGCAAAAAGTTTTATCGACGCTGGTTTTGGTGTTGTAAATACACATTTACAAGACGGAATTATTAGAGGAAGTGGTTTGCTTGTGGCTTTAAACCCTAATTCTACAGATGCTTACCGATTTTTAAACACTAAATCGGCGCAATATTTATCGTTTTCTAAAAGTAATAAATCTAAGCAATTATATCCAGGTTCTTTAATGGGCGCCATGGCTTTATTGCGTCAGGTTTATAATGATGCAGACTGGTATGCAAAAGGAAACATGAAAAATAAAGATTTGTCTTTAGAGGCTTTAAATAGCAATAAAAATTTAGTTCAGATTTTTGAAACCGACAATGTTTTAGACGCTTTAAGAGCAGATAAAGTGGGTGATGAATTTGGAATTCAATATACAATTGTAGGAAGTGGCGAAGAATTTGAAAGAATCAACGACATAAAAGCAACCAATGCAAACTTTATAATTCCTATTAATTTTAGTGATGCGTACGATGTTTCAGATCCTTTATTAACGCAACATATTTCTTTAAGAGATATGCGTAAATGGAATCAAGAACCATCAAATTTAAGTGAACTTTCTAAGAACAATATCAATTTTGCTTTAACAACTTACAAATTAAAAGATGTAAAATCGTTTCATAAAAACTTACAAAAAGCAATTAAATATGGTTTTGACAAAGAAAAAGCTCTAGCTGCTTTAACTACTATTCCTGCAAAAATTCTTGGAAATAATTCTATAGGGAATTTAAAAACAGGTAGTTATGCAAATTTTATTATTACTTCTGGTGATGTTTTTGATGCGAAATCAACCATTTATGAAAACTGGGTACAAGGTGATAAAAATGTAATTAACGATATGAATATCAAAGATATTACAGGCGATTACATGTTATATGTAAATGCTACAAATTACGATTTATCAATTACTGGGAAAGGTGCAAAACAAACTGCAACTATAAAGTTAGGCGATAAAAAGCTAAAAGCAAATTTCTCTTATGCAGATGATTGGATTTCTATCACCATCAATAATGATGATCATTTTACAAGAATGCTGGGTAAAATTATAAATAATGCAAATTTAATGCAAGGTGATGCTTTTGATGCACAAGGAACTAAATCAACTTGGTCTGCAAGTAAAAAAGTAAAAAAAGAAGACGATGAAAAATCTGATGAAAATACCAAAGAAAAATCAGAAGAAGATACAGATGAGGATTCAGCTGAAAAAGACGTTTTAGTTTTACCAGTTAGTTATCCTAATATTGGTTTTGGAAACTTTAATCAGCCAAAAACAGAAACCCTTTTAATTAAAAATGTTACTGTTTGGACGAGCGAAAATGAAGGGATTTTAGAAAATACTGATGTGCTTTTAAAGGATGGTAAGATTTCTAAAATTGGTAAGAATATAAGCTCAAAAGAAGCAACAGTTATCGACGGAACGGGTAAACATTTAACTGCCGGTATTGTTGATGAACACTCACACATTGCCGCATCCGCAGTTAATGAATGGGCTCAAAATTCATCCGCAGAAGTTACGATGGAAGATGTTATTGATCCTAATGATATTAATATTTACAGAAATATTTCTGGAGGAACAACAACTTCTCAAATTTTACACGGTTCTGCAAATCCTATTGGTGGACGCTCTGCAATCATTAAGTTGAAATGGGGAGAAAATGCCGAAAGTATGATTTACAATAATTCTCCGAAATTTATAAAATTTGCTTTGGGAGAAAATGTAAAACAATCTAGTAGTAGAAATGGTACTCGTTTTCCGCAAACAAGAATGGGTGTAGAACAACTATTTACAGATTATTTTACAAGAGCTCAAGAATATGAAGTTCTTAAAAAAAGTGGAAAACCATACAGAAAAGATGCTGAAATGGAAACATTAGTAGAAATTTTAAATGGAGATCGTTTTATTTCTTGTCATTCTTATGTACAATCAGAAATTAATATGTTAATGAAAGTTGCAGAAAAATTCAATTTTAAAATTAACACGTTTACACATATTTTAGAAGGCTATAAAGTCGCTGATAAAATGAAAGAACACGGTGTTGGTGGTTCTACTTTTTCTGATTGGTGGGCTTATAAATATGAAGTAATTGATGCCATTCCGTTTAATGCTGCCATAATGCACAATGCAGGCGTAACTGTGGCGATCAATTCTGATGACAGAGAAATGTCTAGAAGATTGAATCAAGAAGCTGCCAAAACAATAAAATATGGTGGTGTTTCTGAATTAGAAGCTTGGAAAATGGTGACTATAAATCCTGCAAAATTATTACATATTGATGATAAAGTAGGTAGTATCAAAGTTGGTAAAGATGCAGATGTTGTTTTATGGAGCAAGCATCCAATGTCTATTTATGCGCAAGCAGAAAAAACAATTATTGATGGTAAAGTGTACTTTGATAGAAATGAAGACATCAAAAAAAGGGAAGCAATCAATCAAGAAAAAAGCAAATTGGTAACAATGATGTTGAAAGAAAAATTAGCTGGTGGTAAAACACAGACTCCTAAAAAGAGAGAAGATAGAAACTTTGAATGTGATACCTTAGAAGAACTTAAAAACTAAAAATGATGAAAAAAATAATATATAGTTTGCTGTTTTTCTTATGTATAGGAAACAGCTTTGCACAACAAACACCGGCAGATAAACAAACTACAGACTTTACTATTGAAGGTGCTACAGCTCATTTAGGAAACGGACAAGTAATAGAAAATTCTTTGATTATGTGTAGCCAAGGAAAAATTACGTTTGTTGGCAGTGCAATGTTAAAAATTGCAAGACAAGGAACCGTGATCACTGCATCCGGAAAACACATTTATCCTGGATTAATTGCTGCCAATGCAACTCTAGGATTGGTAGAAATAGATGCAGTAAGCGCTACCGATGATGAGGATGAAGTTGGAATTAACAATCCGCATATTAGAAGTTTAATTGCCTATAATGCAGAAAGTAAAGTGGTAGAATCTATGAGACCAAATGGTGTTTTAATGGCGCAAATTGTTCCTAGAGGAGGCACTATTTCGGGTACTTCATCTATTGTACAATTAGATGCTTGGAACTGGGAAGATGCTGCAATTAAAGTAGATGATGCAATTCATTTAGAATGGCCAACTAGTTTTAAAAGTGGTAAATGGTGGTTAGGAGAAGATGCAGCTTTAAAAGTGGATGAAAAATATTCAGAAAAAATTGATGGAATAAAATCATATTTTATTGATGCAAAAAACTATTTAGCTGGTGAAAAAGCTAAAAAGCACTTGCCTTTTGAAGCTGCCAAAGGATTGTTTGATGGTTCTCAAAAACTATTTATTCATGTAAGCGGACAAAGAGAAATTACAGATGCAATAACAACTGCCAAAGAAGTAGGTATTCATAATATTGTAATTGTACATGGTGGCGAAGCAGATAAAATTGCAGATTTATTAGTAAAAAATAACGTTGCAGTTATTTTAGACAGGCCACACAGAAATCCTGAAAATGAAGATGATGCCTATGATTATACATATACAATTGCTAAAACTTTAATTGATAAAGGCATTTTAGTAAGCTTAGGAATGGAAGGTCAAATGGAACGAATGAATACTAGAAATTTACCTTTTTATGCAGGTACATTTGCCGCTTTTGGTTTAGACAAAGAAGTAGCATTGCAATTATTAACAGGTAACACAGCTAAAATTTTAGGAATAGATAGTTTTGTAGGAACTTTAGAAGTTGGTAAAGATGCTACTTTATTTATTTCTGAAGGTGATGCTTTAGACATGAGAACAAATATTTTAACGGATGCATTTATTCAAGGAAGAAAAATAAGTTTAGAAACACACCAAACAAAACTTTGGAAACGGTATGCTGATAAATACAAAACCAACTAACTTTAAGATTTAGTTACTAAAAAAGGCTCGCAAAATGCGAGCCTTTTTATATATTTAAAATTGGGGGAAATTCTTATTAAAATTTATTTTTATTATTAAAAAATTAATAATCACATTCAGCATAAGGTCCACTCC
>JANQTQ010000096.1:0-2080 GCA_030731625.1 Polaribacter sp.
CACAAACAGGAATTTCTGGATTTTTTTGTCCAAAAATTTCTAAAATAGAAAGTTTATCAATGTTTATTTGAACCCCTACTTTGGCAACTTCTTCTATTTCTGTTAAAGAAACGCCGTTTGGTGTATAAATTATTTTCTTAGGATCAATACCCGTTGTTAAACACAACTGAACTTCTTGTATAGAAACGGTGTCTAAACCAGCGCCTAAATTTTTAAAGAATTTCAATATATTGATGTTAGAAAGTGCTTTTACAGCATAATTCAGTTTTAAGCTTTTAACTGTGCTAAAAGCATTTGTTAATCTATTGTACTGAGATTCAATTTTCTCTGTATCGTAAACATATAAAGGACTTCCGTATTTATTTGCTAACGCTAAAAGTTGTGTGTTTTCCACTATTATTTAATTTTATTACTGAATGCCAAAAGTAATAAAATTGTTTAATAAATTTCGATTTGTTTAAAAATATAACAAATTGTTTTTTATTGTGATTTTTGACTAAAAAAACAATTCATTTTTTGTTTTATAATCAACAACAAGAAAAAAATAGATCTAATTTTTTTTCTTTTTTTATTGGATTTCAGGGTGTTATGAAGCTGAAAATTTTCGTTGAAATCATGTTGATAACTAATTCACAAAGTTTTTTCATTTTATCATGTAAAGCCTTAATTTAGCAAGACTTCAACCCTAATTACTGTACCAATTTTTATGAGTCAAGAAACAAAATATACAGAAGATAATATTAGATCATTAGACTGGAAAGAGCATATTAGAATGCGTCCGGGAATGTATATTGGTAAATTAGGAGATGGTTCTTCTGCAGACGACGGAATTTACATTCTTGTTAAAGAGGTTTTAGATAACTCTATTGATGAATATGTAATGGGCGCTGGTAAAACCATCGAAATTTCTATTCAAGGAAATAAAGTAACGGTTAGAGATTTTGGTCGTGGAATTCCTTTAGGAAAGGTGGTTGATGTAGTTTCTAAAATGAATACGGGTGGTAAATACGACTCTAAAGCATTTAAAAAATCGGTTGGTTTAAACGGGGTTGGTACAAAAGCTGTAAATGCACTTTCAGATTTTTTTAGAGTAGAATCTACTAGAGATGGTAAATCGGCATCCGCAGAATTTAGCCAAGGAAATTTAATAAATCAAGATTTTTTAGAAGAAACATCACGAAGAAAAGGCACTAAGGTTTCTTTTATTCCGGATGAGTTAATTTTTAAAAAATATAAATTTAGAAACGAATATGTTTCTAAAATGCTTAAGTATTATGTGTATTTAAATCCGGGTTTAACCATAATTTTTAATGGAGAAAAGTATTTTTCTGAAAACGGATTAAAAGATTTATTGGAAGAAAATAACAATACAGATGATATGCTGTATCCAATAATTCATTTAAAAGGCGATGATATAGAAGTTGCGTTAACACACAGTAAAACCCAATATTCAGAAGAATATTATTCGTTTGTAAACGGGCAACATACAACACAAGGAGGAACGCACCAGGCAGCTTTTAGAGAAACGATTGTAAAAACAATTCGAGATTTTTATGGCAAAAGTTTTGAAGCTTCAGATGTTCGTAAATCTATAATTTCGGCAATTGCTATCAAAGTAATGGAACCTGTTTTTGAAAGTCAGACGAAAACAAAATTAGGTTCTACAGAAATGGGAGGGAATTTACCAACTGTTAGAACTTATATTAACGATTTTCTAAAAACCAAGTTAGATAATTTTTTACACAGAAATACAGATGTTGCAGAGTTACTTTTAAGGAAAATTGTGCAAGCAGAAAGAGAGCGAAAAGAGCTTTCTGGTATTCGAAAATTGGCAAAAGATAGAGCTAAAAAAGCAAGTTTACATAACAAAAAATTAAGAGATTGCAGAGTACATTTAGGCGATATTAAACACGAAAATTATTTAGATACAACTTTGTTTATTACCGAAGGAGATTCTGCTTCTGGATCTATTACAAAATCAAGAAATGTAAATACACAAGCTGTTTTTAGTTTAAAAGGGAAACCTTTAAATTCGTATGGATTAAGCAAAAAAATTGTGTACGAAAATGAAGAATTTAAC
>JANQTQ010000096.1:2090-4155 GCA_030731625.1 Polaribacter sp.
ATATAGAAGATGGTTTAGAAGATTTACGATATAATAATATTGTAATTGCTACAGATGCCGATGTTGATGGTATGCACATCCGATTGTTATTGATTACTTTTTTCTTGCAGTTTTTTCCAGAGTTGATAAAAGACGGACATTTATATATTTTAGATACACCTCTTTTTAGAGTTCGTGATAAAAAAGAAACGATTTATTGCTATTCTGATGAAGAAAAAAGAAATGCGATCGAAAAATTAAGAGGAAAACCAGAAATTACGCGATTTAAAGGATTAGGAGAAATTTCGCCAAATGAATTTGTACATTTTATTGGTGATGATATTCGTTTAGATCCTGTAATGCTAGATAAAGAAATGTCTATAGAACAAATGTTAGAGTTTTATATGGGTAAAAATACACCTACAAGACAAAAATTTATTATCAATAATTTAAAAGTTGAGTTAGATGTAATTGAGGAAGCGTAATCGATTCTGTTTTTTTTCTTCGGATGAATTTTTAGTAGATTGAGAAAAAATAAGAGATATAAATTTGGCAACTTTATAAAATAAATGAAAAAGAAAGAAGAAAATTTATTAATTCCTGATGAAATAATTACTAATAAAATCTATTTGATTCGCAATCAAAAAGTAATGTTAGATCGAGATTTGGCAGAATTATATCAAGTAGAAACGAAAAGATTAAAAGAATCGGTAAGAAGAAATATCAATCGTTTTCCAGAAGATTTTATGTTTGAAATGACGAAAAATGAACTCGAAAATTGGAGGACGCAATTTGCGACCTCCAATTCAGAAAAGATGGGATTACGTTATGCTCCAATGGTTTTCACAGAACAAGGAGTTGCCATGTTATCGAGTGTTTTAAATAGCGATAGAGCAATTGCTGTAAATATTAAAATCATCAGGATTTTTACAAAAATGCGAGCTTTATTATCAGATAATTTGAGTTTGCGATTAGAAATAGAAGAAATAAAAAAGAAAGTAACCAATCAAAGTAAAAATATAGAATTGGTGTTTTCTTATTTAGATGAATTGATAGAAAAGAAAGAAAATAAAGTAGAAAGAACCAAAATTGGATATATTAAAGACGAAAGTAAATAAGTACTTAGTATGTCTGCGTTAGGGATTGAAGTGGCATCCTTTTTTATTTTTCATAAAAAAGATATAACGTAAAGCCCGACCTTTTTAGGGAACGCCCAAAAAAAATACACAGCTAAACGATTAAACGTTTAAAAATAATGAGTGAAGAGATAAACGAAAACGAAGAAGAATTACAAAATAATTTAGAACAGCCAGCATCAGAAAACAACCAAGTTGAAGCTGTAGAAGAAACCATTACCAAAGTTACAGGCATGTACAAAGAGTGGTTTTTAGATTATGCATCTTATGTAATTTTAGAAAGAGCTGTGCCATCTTTAGAAGACGGATTAAAACCTGTGCAACGTAGAATTATGCATTCTATGAAAGATTTAGATGATGGTCGTTACAATAAAGTAGCCAATATTGTTGGTCATACCATGCAATATCACCCTCATGGAGATGCTTCTATTGCCGATGCAATGGTGCAAATTGGTCAGAAAGAATTGCTGATCGATATGCAAGGAAACTGGGGAAATATTTTAACGGGCGATAGAGCTGCAGCATCAAGATATATTGAAGCACGTTTAACAAAATTTGCTTTAGAAGTTGTTTTTAATCCGAAAACAACAGAATGGAAAGCGTCTTATGATGGTAGAAGAAAAGAACCTATAGATTTACCGGTTAAATTCCCACTTTTATTAGCACAAGGAGCAGAAGGAATTGCGGTTGGTTTATCAACCAAAATATTACCACATAATTTTATTGAATTAATTGATGCTTCTATTAAGTATTTAAAAGGGAAAAGTTTTAAAATTTTACCCGATTTTTTAACTGGTGGAATTGCAGATTTTACCAATTATAATGATGGAAAACGTGGAGGGCGAGTTCGAGTTCGTGCTAAAATTTCTCAGCTCGACAAAAAAACGTTGGTGATTACAGAAATTACTGTTGGTACCACAACCACAACTTTAATTGATAGTATTTTAAAA
>JANQTQ010000096.1:4165-5122 GCA_030731625.1 Polaribacter sp.
AAATGTTTCGCCAGATAAAACTATTGATGCGTTATATGCTTTTACAAGTTGCGAAAACTCAATTTCGCCTTTAAGTTGTACTATAGAAAATAATAAACCTGTTTTTATTGGTGTTTCAGAAATGCTTAAACATTCAACAGATTTAACGGTTGAATTGCTTAAAAAAGAATTAGAAATTCAGTTACATGAATTAGAAGAGCAATGGCATTTTGCTTCTTTAGAACGCATTTTTATTGAAAATAGAATTTATCGTGATATTGAAGAAGAAGAAACTTGGGAAGGAGTAATTGTTGCTATTGATGAAGGTTTACAGCCTCATATTAAGCATTTAAAAAGACCAATTACAGAAGAAGATATTGTTCGTTTAACAGAAATTAGAATTAAAAAAATATCAAAATTTGATATTGATAAAGCAAAACAGCATATAGAAAGTTTAGAAGATAAAATTGCTGGTGTTAAACATCATCTCGAAAATTTAATTGTTTTTGCAATTGATTATTTTAAAAACCTAAAAGAGAAATACGGTAAAGACAAAGAAAGACAAACAGAAATTAGAATTTTTGATGACATTGTAGCTTCAAAAGTGGCAATGAACAACGCCAAATTATATGTAAATAGAGAAGAAGGTTTTATTGGAACATCCTTAAAAAGAGATGAATTTGTAACCGATTGTTCTGATATAGATGACATTATTATTTTTAGAAAAGATGGTGTAATGATGGTTTCTAAAATTGATGCTAAAACTTTTGTAGGGAAAGATATTATTCATGTTGCGGTCTTTAAAAAGAAAGATAGAAGAACAGTGTATAATTTTATTTATAGAGATGGTGCAAGAGGACCAAGTTATATGAAGCGTTTTAATGTTACTTCTATAACAAGAGATAAAGAATACGATTTAACCAATGGTAGTAAGGGGTCTGTTGTTCATTATTTCTCTGCAAACCATAATGGAGAAGC
>JANQTQ010000097.1 GCA_030731625.1 Polaribacter sp.
GTAGTAAAACCAATAGACGCATTAAGAGAAGAATAAGAAATCAATTAACAAGAATAAATAGAATATAAATGAAAAAAGTAATCATTTTTGGAGGAATCGCTGTAGCATTAATTGCTATATTAATTTGGTTTGGTAAAAAAAATAGCGCATCACCAATAGAATATAAAACAGAAAAGGCTTTTATTACAACAATCATCAAAAAAAGTGTTGCTACCGGAAAAGTAACTCCTTTAGAAGAAATTGAAATAAAACCACAAATTACAGGTATTATTGATAAAATAATGTTGCTAGAAGGTACTAAGGTTAAAAAAGGAGATTTAATTGCAACAGTAAGAGTTGTACCAAACGAACAATCTTTGATTAGTGCAAAAGGTAGAGTTGATAACATTAGCATTAACTTAAATAATGCAGAAATTTCTTACAAAAGAAACAAAGCCTTATTTGAAAAAGGTGTTATTTCTAGAGCAGAATTTGAAAATATAGAACTTGCTTATAAACAAGCTCAACAAGATTTAAAAAATGCACAAAATGATTACCAAATCATTAAAAAAGGATCTGTAGGTTCTAGCGCTTCTGCAAATACCAATATTATTGCACAAATGTCGGGTACTATTTTAGAAATTCCTGTTAAAGAAGGCGATCAAGTTATTCAGTCTAATAACTTTAATGCGGGTACAACTATTGCTTCGATTGCAGATATGAGTAAAATGATATTTGAAGGAAAAGTAGATGAATCTGAAGTGGGTAAATTAATTAGCGGAACTAAAATTGAAATATCTCTTGGTGCTATCGAAAATAAAAAATTCCCAGCAGTTTTAAGTTTTATTGCGCCTAAAGGAACTGAAGAAGCTGGTGCGGTACAATTTAAAATTAAAGCAGATGTTTCTTTAGATGATAAATATTTTATTAGAGCTGGGTATAGCGCAAATGCAGAAATTGTTTTAGAGAAAAAAGAAAATGTATTGTCTATCAAAGAATCCTTATTACAGTTTGATAGAAAAACAGAAAAGCCTTTTGTAGAAATAAAAAATAAAGAAGGCAAATTTGATAAAAAAGACGTAAAACTTGGAACTTCAGACGGAGTTAATGTTGAAATATTAGAAGGAGTTACAAAAGATGACGAAATCAAAATATGGAATAAAACGTCTAAAGAAGATGACGAAAAAGACAAAGAAAATAACTAATTCTAGAAATTAGAATACAATATAAAGAGGAACTTAATTTTTAAGTTCCTCTTTTTTTTGACAAGAATTCTTAATTTTGATTGAAATAGGAATAAAATTAGAACCAAGGTGTTCTTAAACAAGAAACAAGAACCAAAAAGAAAGCATTATAATTCATTAAAAAAAAATAGGTACTATTCTTAATTCTGATTGATTTTATGAAGTAACATTGAACTTAAAATTTTAAATTTCGCTACCACCAAACCAAAAAGAACTTTTTAATTTCTCCGTTGGATTTTTTAAGCCAACAAAGTGGCGAGAATTGTCTTTCTAAATACTCAGTTGATTTTTCATAAAACTGATGAAAATTTAGCCAATCTACATTTTGATGCGGAACAAGCAACCAATCTTTTTTATTTGGGATAAAAAACTTACAATCTTTAAACTGTTCTAATTCCTTTTTGTTGCTATAAAATCCAACAATACAAGCTTGATTTAATTGATCTAATTGGATGTTTTCTTCGGATAAAGGGACAAACAACTGTACTTTAAAATATACCTGTTGTTGTATTTTATCAATATTTACATGGATGGATTTTAAATAGGCACAACATTCTTTGGAGTAGAGCAGTGGTAACTGTTTTTCTTTGAGTTTTACTAATTTTTCTACTAAAGAATCTTTTCTATTCGGACCAATAAAATGCTCAATTTCCGCTTTTCCAACGGAACGATCATACAAGTAAAACTTATAAATAATTTCAATATGAATTGGTTTTTCATCCTTTAAAATAATGCAATCTAATTCTCCTTTCGTTATTTTCTCTTTCTGAATTTGAATGTTTTCTGCAATGATTTTTATGGATTTTTCTTGTGCTAATTGATAAGAAACAAAACGTTCAATATATTTTCCAAGCCTTAAATTTTCATCAATGCTTATATTTATTTTTGATGAAAAAGCATCGATTTCAAAAGGAACTAAATCATAAATAGTAGTGTTTTTCCACAGAATATTTGTCTGTAAAAAACCTTCATACCTTTGCTGAATAATTTTTGTTTTTTGATGCATCTATAATTATTGGCTATTTTCACGAATTTACAAAATAAAAAACTCACGCTTCAATTTTATTGTTCACTTAGAACTCATCATTTTATAGAATTCTTTGTAAATTTAACTTTTAAAACATCTATAAAATGCAGTTAGAAAAATCTACATTACAATACTTACAAGAATTAGAACAAAACAATAATAGAGATTGGTTTGCAGCGCAGAAACCTACTTTTTTGAAAGCACAAAAAAATGCAAAAGATGTTTTTGCTGCCATTCATCATAAATTACAAATGCATGATGAAATAGAGAAATCTAAAATGATGCGAATTTATAGAGATGTTCGTTTTTCTAATGATAAAACACCTTACAAAGCACATTTTGCAAATTCATATTCAAGATTAGGAGCCAATTTACGTGGAGGCTATTTTTTAAGAATTAGGCCGGGTGAATCCTTTTTGGCTGGCGGATTTTGGGAACCGAGCAAAGAAGATTTATTTAGAATTAGAAAAGAAATTGAGCAAGATGCATCAGAAATTAGAGCTATTTTAGAAGCAAAAGAATATAAAAATATTTTTGGCGGTCAATTTGAAAGTTTTGAGGAATTAAAAACAGCGCCAAGAGGTTTTGATAAAGAACACCCAGATGTTGATTTGCTGCGTAAAAAAGGCTTTATAGCAAGCAAAAGTTTTACGGACGAAGAAGTTTTATCAGAAAATTTTATAGAAGAAGTTGATAAAAGTTACAAAGCATTGCGTCCGTTTTTTAATTTATTTAGTGATATTTTAACGACCAATTTAAATGGTGAATCTTTGGTTTAAAGATTAATAAAACCAGAATATTTTACACAGGTTTTAGAGATTGATTTTTTTCCTTTGGAAAATTAAAGCGGCTTTTTACTTCAAATTTTTGTCAACTTCACGTTTTAAAATCCAAACGGTAATAATAGTAGACAAAGTATCTGCAATAGGAAAAGACCACCAAACACCATCGATGCCATAAAATTTAGGTAAAATATAGGCTAACGGAATTAAGAAAATACCTTGTTTTAAAAGTGTTAAAAATAAAGCGGGTAATGCTTTTCCTGCGGCTTGAAAATACGCAGAACCAATTAATTGCATGGTAACAATGGGTGTTACTAAAAATACAATCAACATGGCATTTGGCGTTTTAGCTAACAAAGTGGCATCATTTGTAAAAATCCAAATAATTTCTTCTTTAAAAATTACAATTCCTATAAAAATAATGGTTCCTAAAATAGAGCCAAACCAAATTGATTTTTTGATGGTTTCTTTTACGCGATCATTTTTTTCTGCTCCGATATTAAAACCAGCAACGGGTAAAAATCCTTGGGAAACTCCTAAAACAGGAGACAATGAAAACATCATTACTCTATTAATAATTCCGAATATAGAAATAGATATTTCTCCTCCGTAGGTAAAAAGTGAGTAATTTAATACAATCATTAAAACACTAATAGCTCCTTGTCTCACAATAGAAACGCCACCTAATTCAATAATTTCTCTAACAATTTTAAAATCTAAGGTAAAGTTTTTAGGTAGTATTTTTAACTCACTTTTAGAAGATAAAAAGAAATATAAAATATACAAGCCACAACTAGCAAAAGAAATGGAAGTTGCTAAACCTGCGCCCCACATTCCCCAATTAAACCATTTAATAAAAATAATATCTAAAATGATATTTAACACAGCGGGAATCATCATCGCATACATGGCAAATCTTGGTTTTCCTTCTGCTCTAATTACAGGGTTTCCCATCATAGCAAACGCTAAAAAAGGAACGCCATAAATTACCACACTAAAATACTCTGAAGCAATAGGTAGAATTTGACCCTTTGCACCAAATAGGTTTAAAATAGGAACGCTAAAAATAGTTCCTAAAATGACAAAAATAATTGCCAAAATTACTGTTAATGCAATTTGATTGCCAAAAGTTAAAAAAGCTTTTTCGGGTTTATTTGCACCTAAAGCTCTCGATATAATCGAGCTTCCCCCAATTCCAATTCCCATTCCAATAGAAGAAATTAAAAATACAATGGGTAAAACAACGGTAATAGCTGCAATTGCTAAAACACCAATCCATTGCCCTACAAAAATGGTATCAACAATCATGTTTAAAGACATTACAAGTATTCCGATTGTAGCAGGAACCGCTTGTTTTATCAATAATTTACCTATATTTTCTGTGCCTAATTCGTTTGCTAGTTTATTCATAATATTCGCTACAAAGAAACAGCTTATAAATTGTTTTGCGTAAATTTAAACATCAATAATTGTTATAGAAGTATTCAATTTTTATCAAACTTATGATTGATTTAAAATGCTTCTGTTTGCCATTTTGCAGAAAAAGGAACATACAATCCAAAGAGGATAACAAAGAGAACCACTTATGATATTTTGAAGCGAAACAAACTTTTATCTCAAAGAATTTTTAAGAATGCTATTTAATTCTCCATGTAAAACTGATGCGAATACCTTTGTCTTTTTCAGAATCTAAGGTAATAATTCCGTGATTTTCTGTAACGATTTTCTTAACAATCGCCAAACCAATACCTGTGCTCTTCACATCATTACTTACATTTAATTGGCTAAACATTTTAAATATTTTATCATGATATTTAGGGTCAATTCCTGGACCATTATCACTAACCGTAAATAGGTATTCATTAGGTTTTTCGATAACCGAAATTTGTATGATTGTTTGCGCTTTATCGTTGTGTTTTATAGCATTGCTTAGTAAGTTTTGAAACACGTGATCTAACTCAATTTTGTTTGCATAAATTTCAACATCTTTAGCCGGAAGTTCGATGATGTGTAAATTTTGATGATCTACGACGCCTTTTACTTTGTGTAAAAGTTGGTAAAAGCTAAATGGCTCTTTTTGCTTGTTTCCTTTGGCAATTTTAGAATAGTTTAAAAGACCATTAATTAGCGCATCCATTCTTGCAACGACATCTTTTAACAAGGTTAAATGTTCTTTAGTTTCTAGGTTTAAAGTGTCTTTAAGATCTTCTTCAATAAAAGAAACCAACGCATGTACAGAAACTAAAGGCGTTTTTAAATCGTGAGAAACAATGTGGTTAAAATCATCTAATTCTGCATTGTAATTCTCTAAAAGCTTCAAACTTTCTTCTAGCTCAAAATTTGCATTTACGAGTTGATTTGATTGTGCAGTAATTTCCTTTTTTTGTAGTAATGCTATTTCTTTTGATTTTTCTAATTCTAGAAATGAATCAGAAAATCGTTTCATTAGCAGCATAGAAAGTAGCAAGAATACTAAGATGTATCCAAAATTTACATAAATGATTGCGTTGCCATTTTCTCCTAAAAAGAAAAATATATGCGTAATAAAAATAATAGAACCTAGCACCATACTTACAAGTAATAAGATAGATTCTAGGCGTTTAGCTATAATTGCTTTTATAATTACATAGGTAACGTACACCAAATTTATAATCATTAAGGATAAAAAGGGAATTAATAATTTGGTAAAATGTGGTGGATTAAGAAAAATAATCAATAGCACAAGAACAGAAAAACTAAAAAGAATGACTTTAGAATACGCTTTGTATATAAAATTAGTAAAAATATTATTAAAAAAGAGGCTTCCAAAAGTTCCTGCTAAAAACAAGGTAAAATACTCAAACTTCGTTAATAAAATAAAACTAATGGATTCAAAAATTACGGTAAAAGGAGCATACCGATCACTCAAAGCCATGTATGATAGGGATATACAAAGAATGGCAAAATAAAGTACGGCTTTGTCTTTGTTCCAATACATTACATAAAATAATAAAAAGAAAATACCAATAAATCCTAAGCATCCAATAAAAATCATGTCTGCCATAATTCTTTTAGCCTTCAAATCATGCAAATGATGACTTGTCCCTAAAATTAGCGGTTTGTCGATTCCGCCTTTATTGTGATAAAAGTTTGCAACCTGAATTACAATTTCAAAATGAGTTTCATCGGTATTTAATGGGATGATTTGAGAAAATCGTCTATGCAGTGTTGCTGATTTTGTAGTGCCAACCTTTCCCATTTCCGAAAAAAAACGACCATTGATCCATATTTTAGAGGACGAATATGCCGCAGGAAAGTATAAGGAAACATGAGGCCTCACTTTAGGAATGTCAATTTTTAATCGATAGGTAGCGTATCCAAATGAGGGTAAATTCGCTGTTTTAGTAGCTTTAAATTCAGTCCAGTTTTTAAGTGAAACGATGCTGAATGGCTCTGTATTATTAAAATTTCCGGGTTTTATAAAGGTGTTCCAATAAAACTCCCAATGGTCATTAAGCTCAATTGTTGTTTCTTCGTTAATAGTTACGTCTTCAAGATGTATAGGAGTTGGTTCTTTGAGTTCTTGCCCAAAAACTAACGAAAAGTGCACAGAAAATAACAAGACAAAAAAACTAAGATGCTTTAAATAATAATGGTGTATCAATTAGTTATCTTTTTTAATTTTTTTGCAAACAAGACTACCTTCATATTTCAGCCGTCTAAAGTAATTATAATTTAGATAATTTTCAAAGATTCTAAGGAGATAAATGAATCGAAGTGTTGTTAGAAACCTGTAAAGTGATAGGAGTTAAAAGAATAGTCATTTTTACTTTTAGCTTTTTAATAGCTATTTAATTGTTTTGTTATTTTTTATAACAGAATATGAAAGCGTTCTAAGTGCTTTTTTATTTTCTTATATTTGTTTCAAATCAAACTAAATTTATGAAAAAAGCACTTTATTTCTTAATTGGATTGCTCGTAGTCGCATCTTGCAATTCGGTAACCAATACAACAAAAAATAAAATTGATTTTGAAGGAATTTCCGATAGCATAAAACCAGGAGATAACTTTTTTAATCATGTAAATAAGGTTTGGCTCGATACTGTTAAAATTGCAGACGATCAAGTTGGAGTGGGATCGTATAGTTTTTTAAACATTCCACAGAAAAAACTACTAGAAAATATTTTAACAGAAGTATCCGCAGGAAACCATAAAAACGGAACGATAGAACAAATGGTGGGTGATTTTTATACTTCTGGTATGGATACAGTCCGTATTAACAAACGTGGATTTGAACCTTTAAAAGCAACGTTTCTTAAAATTGATAACATCCATTCGGTGGCTTCTTTAATGGGGTTTGTTGCTGATGAAATGAGTGCCGGAAACGGTTCTATCATTAGTATGTACGTGTCTCCAGATAATGAAAATAGCAAAGTAAATATGCTGCATTTTGGTCAGGCCGGATTGGGTTTGCCAGACCGTGATTATTATTTTAAAACGGATGATGCCACTGTTGCCATTCAAAATGCGTACAAGAAATACTTAACCAGCTTGTTTAATTTATCAGCACAAAATGATGCAGAAAAGAAGGCGGAAATTGTGTATGCTATTGAAACGAAATTAGCAGCATCTCACAAAACAAGAATTGAACGTAGAGACATCAAAGCAAATTATAATAAAATGAACGTTGCTGACCTTACTAAAAATAATGTAACTATTGATTGGTCAACTTTATTAACGCAATTAAACCTAAAAGCAGAGGCCATTGATATTGAACAGCCTGCGTATTATAACAAATTGAATGAATTGTTGGTGTCAATTCCGTTGCAAGACTGGAAAACCTATTTAAAAGCAACAACAGTATCTAATTATGCAGATGTTTTGAGCAAGCCTTTTGAAAATGCCAACTTCGAATATACAAAAGTTTTATACGGTCAAGATTCGCAAAGTACACGAGCGCAGCTGATGGTTCAAAAAGTAGATAGACAGTTGGGTTTTGCTTTAGGACAATTATACGTAAAGCGCTATTTTAATGAAGATGCGAAACAACGTGTTTTAGATTTGGTAAATAATTTACAAAAGGCATTCGAAAACAGAATCAATCAATTAGATTGGATGAGCGATGTGACTAAAAAACAAGCCAAAGAAAAGTTATACAGCATTACTAAAAAGATCGGCTATCCAGATGTATGGAGAACCTATAATGCTACCATTCAAAAAGATGCTTATTTTGAAAACGTAGTTGCTTTAAACAAAAATGCGTATCAATATAATATTGCTAAATTGCACAGTGCACCCAATCGTGATGAATGGGAAACCACACCGGCTACTGTTACGGCATACTACAATCCGCCTTTAAACGAAATTGTTTTTCCAGCAGGAATCTTACAGTTTCCTTATTTTGATATTGCTGCGGATGATGCTGTGAATTATGGCGGCATCGGAATGGTGATTGGTCACGAATTAACGCATGCTTTTGATGATCAAGGAGCGCAATTTGATAAGGATGGAAATGTAAAAAATTGGTGGACAGACGAAGATTATACCCAATTTAAAGCCAAAACTCAATTGATGATAGACCGTTATAGTTCTTTTACGGTATTAGATTCACTGCATTTAAAAGGAGCTTTAACAGTAGGTGAAAATACGGCTGACAATGGCGGAATTGCAATTGCTTATGATGCTTTTAAGTTAACAGCGCAGGGTAAAGGTGCTGTTAAAATTCAAGGGTATACGCCAGATCAACGTTTCTTTTATTCAATTGCCAGAATTTGGCGCGTTAAAACAAGAGATGCGTATCTAAGTAATTATATCAAAACGAATCCGCATTCACCACCAATTTGGCGTGTAAACGGACCGTTAATGAATTTTGATCCTTTTTATGACGCGTTTGATGTGCAACCCAACGAAGTGAATTACAAACCTGCGGCAGAACGAATTAAGATTTGGTAGTAAAATCACGTTTTATACTTTCTAAATGTCTAGATCAAAAGACTTATAATCAATAATATACTGTTTTCTAATAAAACTGCAAATCATTGTTTTTTTGGCAATACCAAAAGGCAATGATTTTTTTGTTGTTGATGCAATAATTGTATGCTCTTTTAAACACTACAAGTAGTGTAATGTATTTTAGAATAGTAGTATATTTATCCTTTTTTTAATAAAATGATAAGTTAAATTGATATCATAAGATGAAATCTTTCAAAGAAAACACCATACTAATTCTATTTTTTTTATTTACAGGTAGTTATATAGTTGCACAGAATAACAATAACATAAAGATTACGGGAGTATTAGTTGAAGAGGAAACGACTCAACCTATTCCGTATGCTACTGTAGTGATTCATGATCAGAATACAAAGAAAATTATTGCAGGAACAACCTCAGAGGCAAATGGGGAATTTAGCATTGCTACGAGCCAAACTAATTTCTATCTTGAAATAAGTTTTATGGGGTTTACTACTAAAACTATCCGTGAATTTATAATCGTAAAAGGATTGGTTGATTTAGGAACCATCGTACTTTCTGCAGACAATCAAGCACTTAATGAAGTAGTGGTTACTAGCGAAGTTTCATCTACCGTTTTTAAACTAGATAAACGTGTTTTTAATGTGGGTAAAGATATTAGTACAACAGGCGTTAGTGCTCTTCAAGTGCTAAACAATGTACCCTCTGTAAATGTAAGTATAGAGGGAGAAATAAGTTTGAGAGGAAGTACTGGTGTGCAAATTTTGATTAACGGAAAACCATCGGTATTGGCAGATGAATCTAGCAATGCATTGGGTACAATTACCGCAGATATGATAGAAAGTATTGAAGTAATTACAAATCCTTCGGCTAAATTTGAAGCATCCGGAACGGCAGGAATTTTAAATATCATCCTTAAAAAAGAAGAGAAAAAAGGCTGGAACGGATCGGTATCTCTAAATACAGGATTGCCAGATAACCAAAGTATTGGCCTAAGCTTAAATAGAAGAACAGAAAATTTTAACCTTTTTGCGCAATTGGGCGCAGGGTATAGATCGATACCTAGAGAATCGGAAGCAACCAACAGAAATTTAACCAATAACGAAGTAATTATGAGCGACGTTATGGATTACAGAAATGAAACTTTTTATAACCTTACGTTAGGAACCGATTATCATATAGACGAATTGAATGTACTTACTTTAACAGGGAATTATGCCTATGAAATTGAAGAGCAACCTTCTGCTTCTAATTTTAGTTATTTTGATGCAAATAACGAGCTCATTTCTAATTGGAAAAGAACGGAAATTACAGATGCAACAAATCCTAAATACAAGTACGAACTAAATTATAAGAAACAATTTAAAAACAACGAAGACCATACCTTATTGGTAAGTACGTTGGGTAGTTTTTTTGGAAAAGACCAATCGTCTGAGTTTACAAATACGACCATTTCTGGAGAAGATCGTACGAGTTTACAAAGAACAGCTACTGATTTTTCACAAGCAGATTATACTTTTAATATCGATTATACCAATCCTTTTTCTGAAACCTATACTTTAGAAACAGGTGCGCAATACGTTATAAATGATGTAGGTAACGATTTTGAAATTAGTGATGTTGTAAATAATGTAAATGTTATCAATAACGATTTAACAAATAATTTTGAGTATAACCAAAAGGTTTTGGGCGTGTATGCAACGGGTGCTTTTGAACAAGAAAAATGGGGCGTTAAATTAGGGCTTAGGGTAGAGCAAACAAATTTAAAAACACTTTTAACCAATACCAATGAATCGAATGATCAGAATTTTACAAATTTTTTCCCAACATTGCATTCGTCTTATCAAATAGGAAAGGAATTTTCACTGCAAGCAGGATATTCTAGACGTATTTTTAGACCAAGATTGTGGGATTTGAATCCGTTTTTTAATATTAGAAATAATTTTAATATTAGTTCAGGTAATCCAGATTTGCAACCAGAATTTACAGATTCTTACGAATTAACGAGTATTTATAAAATAGGCAAAGCTTCCTTAAGTTCTAGTATCTACCATCGATTTACTACAGAAGTAATTGAGCGTGTTTCTACGTATCAAGACAATGTTACATACTCTAATCCCGCAAACATAGGAACGAATGCATCTACTGGTTTTGAAACGAATGGTAAGTATAGACCCAACAATTGGCTAACGATTACGGGGGATTTTAATTTTGATTATTTTGATAGAATCGGAACGTTTGAAGGTCAAGTTTTTGATTTTTCTAGTCATTTATGGTCTACTAAATTAAGCACTAAAATAGGGTTGCCTGCGGATATAGATATAGAAATAACAGGTCTTTATCATTCTGGCTATCAAACGGTTCAGGGAAATATGCAAAGTTTTTCTTTTGTAGATGCAGGAATCCGTAAAAAAATATTTAAAGGAAAAGCAATTATTAATTTAGGAGTTACAGACCTTTTTGAAACTAGAATATCTAAACAATTGGTGTCGCAACCTACTTTTGAAACCTATGAAGAAATTCAGCGTGGTCGCTTTATAACCTTAGGTATTAGCTACGGATTTGGTAAAGGGGAAGCAATGACCTATTCTGGTGGTAGAAGGTAGTATGTCTATTTTTTTCTAGTAAATAAGCAACCTAAAATTACTTTTACACACTTATAGGTAGATTCTTGTATAAAATCATCTCATTAAGAGATGAAAATGACTTGTTTTCTTGTGACGCTTAAATGCATAGCGCTACTTTTAATGTAAAGGGTGTTTTATGCTATCGATGTTCCTATGCCTTTACGATGCTAAAATCTTTACATATCCACTAGCCACAACCTGATTCTATTCTTTGCCTACAACTTTAATAGTTCGTGAAGGTTATACGTGTATATCGTTGCATCCTACATAAAAAGCTTCTTAAGAAATTAGTTTTAATATATTTTTAACAAACAACAATTAAACGAACCCTCTAAATTAGGGTCAAAGAAGCAACGAACAAAGAAAGTTTATAAATTTAAATTGATAAAAATATGAAATCACTAATAAGAGTTTACGGAATAGCAGCACTTCTTTTGGTAAGTTATACTTCAGAAACTGCGGCACAAACAAGACGTACTACAAATGATAAAGTTGTTGTTAAAAAAACAGTGAGCAAAAGAATACCAAGTACCAATGTAACTTATAAAAAACAGCAACGTAAAGTGGTAGCCGTAAGAAATTTACCAAACAGAACGGTAGTTCGTAACAATGGTCAAGACTATTATTACGCTAACAATAGGTTTTATACGCAGTCTAGAGGTAGTTATATTGCAATTGCTCCTAAAATAGGATTTAGAATTAACGTATTACCAACAAATTATAGAAGAATTCAATTTAATAATCACCATTATTACAATGCGAATGGTATTTTTTATGTTCAATTACATAATGAATATGAAGTGGTTGATCCAGAAATCGGAACAATTGTGTATGAATTACCAGAAGATTATGAAAAAGTAATTCTTAATGATCAAACTTATTACGAATATGCAAACATTTTATATGAGAAAATTCAAGTGAATGGTACCAGAGCCTATGAAGTGGTGGGGATCATAGAAATGAAATAATATTATTTTGTTAACTGTTGAGAAAGGGTCTAATTTTAAAATTAGACTCTTTTTCTTTTGTAAGAAGATGCTGTATCATCAATAAAATAAACAACAGTATGAATGCAATTTAAACGAAACTATGATCGTTGCTTTAAATGATCTACAACAGTTAACATAGAATCGAAAATATAATTTGCAATTGAGAATCGTGGATCTGATACATCTTCTGGAATTACAAGGGTAGTCATAGAAGCCGCTTTTGCAGATATTAAACCTGTTACGCTATCTTCAAGTACCAAGCAATTGGTTGGTTGCACGTTTAGCTTTTTGGCTACTTTTAAATACACAGCAGGGTGTGGTTTTCCATAAACTTCTTCATCGGCACTGCAAACTACATCAAAATACGCTTCTATAGAGAGTCTCTTAAAAACAGCCTGAATAATTGGTTGGCTAGAAGATGTTGCTAAAGCAATCTTAAAGTTTGCTGTTTTTAAATACGTTAGTAATTCATACAGGCCTTTTTTTGCGTTTCCTTTTGTAGCAATTAAATTGGCAACGGCAGCAATAATTTCTTGTTCTAATTCTTTTGGATCAATGCTAAGCGCATGCAATCTGCACCATGTCAAAGCAATATCATCTATTCTTTTTCCCATAGAATGTTCCATGCAATCTGCTACGGTAATGGTTACATTGTAGGTAGCTAGGATATCAATTTGTGCTTGTCTCCAAAATGGCTCTGAGTCTATAATAACTCCGTCCATATCAAATATAAAAGTGTTTAAAATCATAATAGGTCTAATTTTTTAAAGAATCTTTTAAATGTAGTTTTGTAACATCCTTTTACACATTCTCTATAACCAAGCGCAATTTAAAAAAAGTTGTGTACTAGCGGGCTTTTTTTATTGGGAATTGTATGGTTACTTGATAAAAAGTGCTGTTTATCCTATAATGAAAAATCGAAACCACTGAAATGGAGAATTTTACAAAAAAAATAGGAGTGTAGTCTATAAAAAGCAAAAAGGTTATTTTACTAAATTCTTTAGTTGTGGCAACTAAAAAAAGTAAAATAACCTATACTGATGGTGTAAAAAAAAGTACTACGATCCTTGATGCGAACCTTTAAAACTGTATGAAATACCTAGATTAACGCCAAATGAAGAATAAGGTACTTTTTGAGCTAGTTTTATAGAAGCATCCGTATTTGTGTTTGGTAAATTATCTACGTAGGTAGAATTTTTAACATAGCCTGTAGGTAAGTTGTCTAAAGAATACAAACCGCTTACAGCAACGTTACCATTTGGTAACACTACATCTGTATTAAATGCTGTAATTTCAGAATCTTTACGTTTTAAACTAATTCCGTAATATTCTGCTTCTGCAAAAACGCTAAAGTGCTCGTTTATTTCATATCGATATCCAAAAGCGGCAACAAAACCTAATGGAAATTGCCCATGATAATCTTCTATATAATTTGTTTCGGAATAAGAGCCTAGCGGAATACCAAATGCGTCTGCTTGTTGTTGTGTAAACGTTGATTTTTGATACACAACCGCTTCTGTTTTACCCGCTACTTTAATTAAAGCACCAAAACGACCATATACATTGTTCGTAAATTTATACACTAAAGAAACAGAAGCACCGTTTGCACGCGCTCTTGCAATGGCATTTACATCCATAGAAGGTATTTGTACCTCAGAGACCGTTTTATCTGCACCATGTAAGTAACCAAAAGCTACATCAACACCAAAAGTATTGTTAAAAAAATAGGTTCCTCTTAATTGAATATTTGTTCCTTCACCATAGCTGCCATAGCTATTTTCTGTTTCAGAAATGCTTACTTTTTCTCCTATTTTCATTCCTGCGCTTCCAATAGCATATCCAGAGCTAACAGAAACTTGAAATTGACCAAAAGTGATTGTACTTATGCACATTGCTATAAATACGATGAATACGTGTTTCATAATGTATTGTTTTTAAAGGGGTTATTTATATGTTTTTATACTAAAAAGTAGTGTTTTATAATTGCGCTTCGTACGCTGTATAAATTTGCGTTTTTTGAGTCTAAAATCAGGACTTTTTCTTCCTAAATAAGTCACTTTTTCTTAGGTATGATTCAGTATTTTATAAAACATACAATTACAGTTCGTTAAAAAATATTTGAGTGAATTTTTATTAAGAAAAGGTGGCAAAGAATGATCATTTTAAACCTTGATACTTGCCTTTTTGCTCTAAATGAGGCAAAGAAATACTAATAAGAACTATTTTTTAAGATTAGAATAGCCATCTTCTTAAAATGATTTCATGACCATTAAAGATTTAACAGTAATTATCTAGAAGTCTTTACTAATTTTACATCGAAATATCCTAATTATGAAAACAACGCCTACATTATATTCTATTTTAGATCTTGCATTGGTATCACAAAATCAAACGTTATAGCAAACCTATCAACATGCTTTAGCAATAGCACAGCTTGCAGAAACTTGTGGATATACAAGGTATTGGTTGGCAGAGCATCATAATTCGCCAAATATTGGTAGTAGTGCAACTTCTATTTTAATAGGATATGTTGCTGCGGGGACTCACACAATTCGTGTAGGTTCTGGGGGAATTATGTTACCGAATCATTCGCCTTTAATTATTGCAGAGCAATTTGGTACGTTAGCTTCCATCTATCCCAATAGAATTGATTTAGGGTTAGGTAGGGCACCGGGCACCGATGCAGCAACAGCGCAAGCAATACGATCTGATTTTATGCAAATGGCACAGTCTTTTCCAAAAGAAATCGAAAACATACAACGTTATTTTTCTGCAGACAATGCCACTGCTAAAGTACGTGCCACCGTTGCAGAAGGGGTAGAAGTGCCTATTTATATTTTAGGTTCTAGTACCGATAGTGCGCATTTAGCGGCAAAAAAAGGACTGCCTTATGCTTTTGCAAGTCATTTTGCAACCACGTATTTAGAGGATGCTTTGACAATTTATCGCAAGGAGTTTAAAGCTTCTCAGAAGCTACAGCAACCGTATGTAATGGCCGGAATTAATGTTATTGTGGCCGATACAGATGAAGAAGCGCAGCGTTTAGCGACTTCTCTAATTCAATTAATTGTAGGCCTTTTAACAGGTAATAGAGAGGGGGTACAACCGCCAGTACCTATGACCAACGAGTTGCGTCAAACATTAAAACATCCGCAAGTGCATCAAATGTTAAAGTATTCATTCATTGGTAGTAAAGCTACTGTAAAAGCGCAGGTAAAAGCATTTATAGCACAAACAAATGCAGATGAACTTATTGCGGTTACCAATATCTTTGATGGTAAAGATCGACTTCGTTCTTTTGAATTGTTTGCAGAAATTATGCAAGAACTCAACTAAGCCTTATTCCTTAAAAAACTTTTTAGAAACCATAGCGCCATCTATAAGTTTTACCGTTAAAATATACATTCCTTTTTGAAGTGTTGGCACCTTAATTTCTCCTGTTGTGTAATTTACAGATACCGAATTAATTTGCTGACCTAGTAAATTATACACGCTAACATTCTGAATGGTTTGTTGCGACGAAATCATCATTTTTTCTTTTACAGGATTTGGATACACGGTAAAATCTATAGCAGCGCTATCAAAACGATTGGTACTTAATACCGCATCCGTACTTGCTCGCCAATTACTAGCCAAACTATTATCTGCAGCAACATTAATCAGTTCTAAATAATACCCATCGCCATCGGCAGCTTCTGGCCAAGGGGCTTTATCTGCATATTGTACTTCATCAATGATGTTTCCAAAGGCATCTGCTAACACTAAATGCTGACTTTTATTTGATAAATCTCTCGTAAAGGTATCAAAAGGAGCAAAGCCATATTTTGCCTCAAAAGTAGCGGCATTACTTGCTATATATACCGATTTACCTGCTGGCAGCGTACTAAATTTAGGAAACTGATACGAGACCCCTAATTTTAAAAGATACACTCCTGTTAAAACTACATCTGCACTTCCTGTATTTTGAATCTCTATAAATTCTTGGTCATCACTATCTGCAAAAGTGGCTGTTTCTTGCGGATGGTAATCAATTTTAGAAATGACTAAAGAGGGTGTTGTAATGTTGCTACAATTAGAAAATTCACCAAGATTTGTTTTCATCCAACTGATTCTTTGCTGTAACCAATTTTTAAGATTGATGATTTCTCCAGAAAAATTAGCAATGGTATTCCATTTTTCATTTTCACGCACCAAGGCTTCAGAAATTAAAGCGGCAGTGCTGTCTATTAAATTAGTAATGTAGTTATAATCTAAAGATTGGCCAGTACTTGTTGCTTCGTTAAATCGTTTTGCTAAATAACATCTAAAAAAAGAATTATAATAGAGGCTTCGCCAAATATTAGAGCCTGTATTGCTATATTCAAATTGCCATACATTGGTTAAACTTCTATCGTAATATTCGTTAAAAGTACCAAATAGGTCGTTTCCATAGGTTAAATTATAATCCCAAATAGGACCTGCTCTTAATTTTCCCTCTCTATCTTTATGGTAAAAAGTACTTAAAGCATAGGCATCTGCATTTGATGAAATTTCTGCCAACAACATATAATCTACAAACGAAGGAATATCAATAATAGACGGATATCCATTTATAATACTTGAATTACTAGCATGTAGGTCTAAATTTCTAAAATAAGTTTCTATGTACGAAGCTTGTTGTGTGGTAATAACGTCTGCACTTGGTTTTTCTATAATATACCCTGCGCCATTATTGCCCCAAACTTGTGGGTCTTTTGCAGTAGGTCTATCCGTTTGTATCAAATAGCCTCCAGATAGTTTTGGCAATGTATTGTCATCAATATCTAATTTAGCAATATCTACTCGGTCGCCATCAATTTTTATTTTTTCAGATAGGGCGTATAAGCCTTTATATTCGCCGTTTACAATCACTTCACAGTACTTTAAATTCACAGCATATTGGCCCATTTTTCTTGCCAATTCATAGCTAATATAATCGCGCATCATAGAATCGTCAAAAGCAAAAGAATTTAATATCCAATCATTTTCAGATTCCATTCCTAACAAGGCTACGTTATCGTTGTCTAAACGATCTGCGGTTAATGTGGTAAATCCGTAGGGCTTTTTTGGTAAATATTGAGAGGAAGATCCTCTAATTTCTATAGAAATGGTTCCAGAATACTCAATAAAACCTTCGGTGTTGGCATCACTTACATAGTTTCTAGAGCCATCGGGTCTTTTAATAATTTTCATGGTTCCATATACTCTTGGCTCGTCTTGTATGTCAGCGGCATCTTCGGTGGCAATGATCACAATAGGTAAGTTACTGTTTGTAAAAGTAGCACTGCTAACATTCATTACAAATGTTTGTGAATACACTGCAGATGGTATATAGTTTTCTAGAAACAACTTTGCTCTTACGGTAGTGTTGGTGCTAATTTGAATAGGATCTGTGTAGAGCAATGAACTTTCTGTGGGCGTTGATCCGTCAATTGTATAGAGGATGAGTTCGTTTGCTGTATTTCCTGATAAAGTTAATTGAATGGGATTTTCTAGTAATCCTCCTTGATGCGAAAAAAGCACTTCATTTTGTACACTTCCTGCATATTCTTCATTAGCGTTTACATACCCTGGAGTTGTATCTATATAACTTACCAAGTTTCCTGAAGTTACAGAAATACCCATAGACGTATTTTCTGGAATATTTTCTATGGTGATTTGATCTATAATAGTACCCGCAGTATTTGATAAGGTAAGTGTTTCTAAACTAGATGAAATTTTAAAGTTGGTATGCAGCGTATTATTTGCTGTTAAGTTTAAAATTGCCGGCGGTACGACACCCAAATTACTTTGTACTGAAAAGACGGCTGATAAGAACGGAATAATGGTAAAATCTGACGAGCCAGCACTGATATTATGTGCCTGAATGGTGAGTATATTTTCGCCTTCTACTAAAAAGGAAGCAATATCTGTAAGCGTAAATCGTTCGGGTTTTCCACCGTTGTACATTTCTGCTTCGCGATCTGTAATGGTGCCAGCGTTATAGGCTGGGGGGGTACCTACAATATTGGCTCTTGCAATTTCTTTTCCGTTGATGTACGCAACGAAAGCATCGTCATAATCAATATCTAATAATAGTGATGTAACGCTAGCAAGGTTGTTTATAGTAAACTTTTTTCTTAAGTATATAGCTTGTGTTCCATTGGGAATAATCGTGGCATCATCGCCATCATCATAGCCAAATCCAGAAACGCCAGTTGCCCAAGCAGCATCATTAAAGTTTATGTTTTTCCAATCCGAATTGGGTTCTGCTGTAGGAATTAGATATGTAAATGCATCTCCTTGATTGATGAGCGTTCTTGCAATGCTATTGGTGGTTCTGTTTTTTGAGGAAGCCCATATCAGCAGGTATTCGTTAGGCGCTATTGCCATGTCCGGAAACGTCCATTTGGTAAGATCGTTTACATCATCAGATAAAGACCAACCATTTAATGAAACTTGTTGCGTACCATAATTATGAATTTCTAACCAATCAGAAGTATCTCCGTCTTCATCTGTATACACCGAATTAGAAGAAACAACTTCATTGATTCGTACAGATTGTGCCGAAAAATTATACATACTGAAAAGAAAGAATAGTAATAGGTATCTCATTTTTTTTGCTTTAGGATATAGGCTTTAAGCGATGTGCTTAAACTAATAGACTTTAGAAATTAGCCATTAGAAATTTTGCGCCAAAAACAAATGTAACTTTTAAAAGCTTAAAAAGCAGAAAACAGAACCATACATTAACCATACATTGTGTATTTTACTTGAAATTAAACCTTAAAACCTTAATCGAACTGGTCTTCGTTGAGCCTGTGCTGAGCGGAGTCGAAGTAGAGTCGAGAAGCACGTATTTTTGAGTAAAATTGAAAAGTTCTCGACTTTGATCTAACATCTGATAAGTCTATTTAATTTTTTCTTTTCCATTGATGAAAAGAAATCGACTTTAGGAGATTCACGAACACCA
>JANQTQ010000098.1 GCA_030731625.1 Polaribacter sp.
TTTCTGTAACATTTTTAACCTACTGATTACTAATAAGATGTTTTAAAGTTTTTAATCTTTTAATAAAAACAAAAAACTTTAAAAAATGAAAATCATATATTTGTATTACTAACTAAATTTTAAAACAATGGAAAATCAAGCAAATAGTAAAAATATTATAATTAATTTTGGATTATACTTAGGTTTAATTGGCGTTATCATGCATTTAGCCTTATGGGCTTCTGGTCAATTAATTGAGTTAAATTGGATAAATTCTGTAGTTTGGATTTTAGCTCTTATTGCTTTTTCTATTATTGGAATTAAAAATTTTAGAGAAGCAAGTGGTGGTTTTATCTCTTGGGGACAAGGATTAAAAATTGGTATGGGAATTACTATGGTAGCTGCAGTAATTACTGTTATTTACACGTTACTTTTTATAAATGTTATTGATCCAGGATTCCAACAAGTAGCAATGGAAGCTCAAAAACAAATTTGGTTAGATGGTGGTATGACAGAAGAACAAATTGAAGCTTCTGTTACAATAGCTAAAAATTTTCAAACTCCAGCTATGGCTTCTGCATTGATATTAGGTTTTTCTGGATTTATAGGTTTTATCGTTTCTGCAATCATTGCTGCGATAATGAAAAAATCTGAAGAAGAAACGTATTAAGCTCTTTTATAAGTTCATTTGTTTTTAAAGTTAGATAGTTTTTACGAAGATAGCAATCAAACTTTTAACTTTATAATATTCAAACTTTACAACTCACATAAATGGATATTTCGGTAGTAATACCACTTCTTAACGAAGATGAATCTTTACAAGAATTACACGATTGGATTGCAAAAGTTATGCAATCCAATCGTTATTTATATGAAATTATTTTTATTGATGATGGCAGTACAGACAATTCTTGGAATGTAATTGAGCAATTATCAATAAAAAATAATGCTGTAAAAGGAATTCGTTTTCAAAAAAACTACGGAAAAAGTCAGGCTTTAGATGCTGGTTTTGAACTAGCACAAGGTAAAGTTGTGATTACTATGGATGCTGATTTACAAGACAATCCAGAAGAAATACCTGATTTATACAACCTAATTATTGATGAAAATTTCGATTTAATTTCTGGTTGGAAAAAGAAACGATACGACAACGTACTTACTAAAAACATTCCATCAAAATTATTTAATGCTGCTGCCAGAAAAACATCAGGATTAAAATTACACGATTTTAACTGCGGTTTAAAAGCTTACAAAAACGAAGTGATAAAAACCGTAAAAGTAAGCGGAGAAATGCATCGATATATTCCGGTTTTAGCCAAAAACGAAGGTTTTACTAAAATTGGAGAAATGGTTGTGCAACATCAAGCAAGAAAATACGGTCAGACAAAATTTGGTATGGATCGTTTTGTAAACGGATTTTTAGATTTAATTACCATTTCTTTTTTATCAAAATTTGGTAAAAGGCCTATGCACTTTTTTGGTCTTTGGGGTTCATTTATGTTTCTGTTTGGAACAACCTCTGCATTTTATATTGGCGCTTACAAACTTTACAAACTTTACAATGGTTTAAAAACCATTTTAGTAACCGAAAATCCTTGGTTTTACATCGCTTTAACCTCGATGATTTTAGGAACTTTACTTTTTTTAGCGGGTTTTATAGGCGAACTTATCATAAAAACAAAAAGCGACGAAAAACACTATACAATTAAAGAAAAACTTAATTTCTAAATAGTATATTTGTTTAACTATTTTAGAAACATAAATTTATTATTCTATGGAAGATATTTTAAAAAAAGCAAAACAATGGTTAACATCAACTTTTGATGCAGAAACTCAATCAGAAATTCAAAATCTTATCGACAATAATCCTAAAGATTTAGCAGACAGATTCTACAAAGACATGGAATTTGGTACTGGAGGAATGCGCGGAGTAATGGGCGCAGGAACCAATAGAATCAACAAATACACGTTAGGTAGAGCAACGCAAGGCTTGTCTAATTATTTGATAGAAAACGTAGAAAAAGAAGAATTAAAAGTTGTAATTGCTTTTGATTGTAGACATAATAGTAAAAAATTCGCAAAAGTTGTAGCTGATGTTTTATCAGCAAATAATATAAAAGTATTTCTTTTTGAAGATTTACGCGCAACACCAGAATTATCTTTTGCAGTTCGTCACTTAGGATGTGATGCGGGTATTGTTTTAACAGCTTCGCACAATCCACCAGAATACAATGGTTATAAAGTGTATTGGGCAGATGGCGGACAAATTGTTCCTCCTCATGACGGTGGAATTATTGGAAAAGTAAATGAGTTAGATTTTTCTGAAATTAAGTTTGATGCTAATGAAGATTTAATTGAAGTTATTGGTCAAGAAGTTGATAACGACTTTATAGATGCTTCTGTTCAAAACGGCTCTTTATCAGATAAAATTGATAGAGATAACCTAAAAATTGTATTTACTTCTTTACACGGAACGTCTATCGTTTCTGTGCCAGATACTTTAGCACAAGCTGGTTATACAGATGTACATATTGTTGAAGAACAAAGAGTACCTAATGGCGATTTCCCTACTGTAAAATCACCAAATCCAGAAGAACCAGAAGCACTTGCAATGGCAACAAGTTTAGCAAATAAAATTGGTGCAGATATTGTGATTGGTACAGATCCTGATTGTGATCGATTAGGTGTAGCCGTTAGAGACCTTGATGGAAACATGAAGTTATTAAACGGAAACCAAACAATGGTTGTGATGACAAATTTCTTACTAAAAAAATGGAATGATGAAGGAGAACTAAATGGGAAACAATTTGTAGGTTCTACAATCGTTTCTACAGAGTTAGTAAACGATGTTGCTGAAACTTATGGTGTAGAAACTAAAGTTGGTTTAACTGGTTTTAAATGGATTGCTAAAATGGTAAGAGATTTCCCAGAGCTTGATTTTATTGGTGGTGGTGAAGAAAGTTTTGGTTATATGGTTGGTGATTTTGTGCGCGATAAAGATGCGGTTACTGCAACTCTTTTAGCTTGCGAAGTTGCTGCGTATGCAAAACAACACGGAAGCTCTTTTTATGAAGAATTATTAAACATCTATGTTAAAAATAGTTTCTATAAAGAACATTTAATTTCTATTACCAAAAAAGGAATGGATGGTGCTGCAGAAATTCAGCAAATGTTAAGCGATATGCGTAACAATCCTTTAACTGAAATTGATGGAGAAAAAGTAGAATCACTTTCTGATTATGATGCATCAACTAGAAAAAATATAATTACTGGTGAAGTAACAGCAATTGATTTACCAAAATCGAATGTATTAATTTATCAAACTGCAAACGGAACAAGAATTGCAGCAAGACCAAGCGGAACAGAGCCTAAAATTAAATTCTATTTTAGTGTAAATACTCCTTTGGATGCTAAAGAAAACGCAAAAACTGTTGAAGCTGAATTAGATGCTAAAATTCAAAGAATCATTAAAGAGATGAAATTGAATTAATGAATCACTTCAAAGACATTTTAAAATATGAAAAGAAGTATAGAAAATTTACAATTTTAAACATTGTTTTTAACATTTTCTATGCTCTTTTCAATGTTTTATCAGTTTTGGCTTTTATTCCTGTTTTAGGAATTTTATTTGAAACAGATAAAAAAGAAATTGCAAAACCAACCTATGAAGGAATTAAGAATCTTGGCAGTTTTTTAAAAGATAGTTTTTATCATTATATTTCTGAAAAAATAGAAAATGAAGGGCAAATAAACGCCCTTCTCTTCATTTGTTTATTAGCAATTTCCTTATTTTTTTTAAAAAATTTATTTAGGTATTTAGCTTCTTATGTAATAACATTTTTAAGAACGGGAATTGTAAAAGATTTACGTGATCAACTATATCATAAAATTGTAGAATTACCAATCGCCTATTTTACCGAGAAAAGGAAAGGAGATATTATTGCACGTATGACTTCGGATGTGCAAGAAGTTGAAATTTCTATTTTAACTTCTATAGAAACCATTGTTAGAGAACCTTTAACAGTTGTAATTGCGATTTCTATCATGCTCTTTATGAGCTTAAAATTAACGCTTTTTGTTTTTATTTTATTACCAGTTTCAGGATTTATTATTTCATCTATCAGTAAAAAACTAAAAGCAAAATCTGCAAAAGCTCAAAACGAAACCGGAACTTTTTTATCTTTTATTGAAGAAACTTTAACGGGTTTACGAGTGATAAAAGGCTTTAATTCAGAAAAGATTATTGAACGTAAATTCAATACTTCAACAGAAACTTTTAGAGCTTTAATGACCAGTGTATTTCACAGACAAACTTTGGCATCGCCAATGAGCGAGTTTTTAGGATCTGCAACTATTATTGCCATTCTTTGGTACGGAGGAACAGAGGTTTTATCGAACACCAGTTCTTTACAACCCGATGAATTTATGGGATATATAGTATTATTTTATACGGTTTTAAATCCTATTAAATTAATTACAACCTCTTATTATAACATTCAAAAAGGAGAAGCTTCCGCAGAAAGAATTATGCAAGTTTTAAATACGGAGAACAGTATTAAAGACAAACCAAATGCGCTGGTAAAAGAAGGTTTTAATGAAGAAATTTGTTTTAATAATATTTCTTTCAAATACAAAAATGATTATGTTTTAAAAGATTTTTCTTTGACCTTAAAAAAAGGACAAACTGTTGCTTTAGTTGGGCAATCTGGAAGTGGAAAATCTACCTTAGCAAATTTAATTACTCGTTTTTATGATGTTAATAAAGGTTCTATTTCTATAGACGGAATTGACATTAAAGACATCACTAAGAAATCGTTAAGAGATTTAATGGGTATTGTAACTCAGGAATCAATTTTATTTAATGATACTGTAGAAAACAACATTAAACTAGGTACTGAAAATGCATCGGAAGGACAAGTAAAAGAAGCTTCTGAAATTGCAAATGCATACGAGTTTATCAAAGATTTACCAGAACAATTTAAAACTAATATTGGCGATTCTGGAAACTCACTTTCTGGCGGACAAAAACAACGTTTATCGATTGCAAGAGCTGTTTTGAAAAATCCACCGATTATGATTTTAGATGAAGC
>JANQTQ010000099.1 GCA_030731625.1 Polaribacter sp.
TTTCTTCTTGGATGATGTTACCAATTAGAGCCAATGCAAACACTACTATTAACGAAAACAATCCATCTAGTGCACGTGAATTATTGGCGTATTATGAGCGTGAACAATATGGTGATGCCAATGTTTTTTACGATACGTACTACTCTAATTCTTTTAGTAGAGAGCAAGATCCTACAAATCCTACAAAAGATGACAAGCCAAAGTATGAGAAAAAAGACGGCAAATATGTAATTGTAAATGTTTACAAAGACATTTTACCAAATTGGTCTGATAAACACAAAGGTTTTATTCCAAGAATGGTAAACCCTGCATCAGAAAAAATGTACAAAGCTATTGCTGGTATTCCTGCGGATAGTAAACGTAGACCTACATTTGCAGAGAATATAAAATTTATGGCTAGCTATCAATTTGGATACATGTATGGTCGTTATTTTATGTGGAATTTTGTGGGTAGACAAAATGATATTCAAGGAAATTTAGATGTTTTTAATGGAAATTGGCTTAGCGGAATTAACGTAATTGACGAAGCAAGATTAGGTTCTCAAAAACAATTACCGCCAGATGTATTAGAAAATAAAGGAAGAAATAAATATTATTTTTTACCTCTAATTTTAGGAATTATTGGTTTATTATATCAAATAAAATGGGATAAAGAAAATTTTTATACCCTATTTATGTTTTTCATTTTTACAGGTTTTGCAATTCTATTTTATACAAATCCGAAGCCTTTTGAACCTAGAGAACGTGATTATGCTGTTGTAGGTAGTTTCTACATTTTTGCAATCTGGATAGGTTTCGGGGTACTCGCTTTGTTTGAATATGCTAAAAAATTAGGTCCAAAAAAACCAATAGCGATTGCAATTACTTTAATTTCATTAATTGCTGTACCATCATTAATGGCAATAGAAAACTGGGATGATCATGATCGTTCTAACAGATATACTACGCATTTAAATGCACAAGCGTATTTAGAAAGTTGCGATCCAAACGCAATTATGTTTACCATTGGCGATAACGACACATTCCCACTTTGGTACATGCAAGAAGTAGAAGGTATTAGAACAGATGTAAAACTGGTAAATACAAGTCTTTTTCAAACCGATTGGTATATCGATCAAATGAAACGTGCAACCTATAACGCACCTCCTATTCCGTCTCAATTAACACACGATCAATACAAATATGGTAGTTTAGATGTTGCTTATTATTTTGCAGAGTTATTTCCGCAACTTAAAGATTCTGTTCTAGATTTAAGTAGTTACATGAATTGGATTCAAAGCGATCATAAAAGAACTTTTTATGATTTAGATGATGATGGAAATCCTGAAAAAATATTACCTACTAACAAAATTAGAATTCCGGTTAACAAAGAAAATGTATTAAAATACGGAATTGTAGCTCAAAAAGATGCCGATAAAATAGTGCCTTATATTGATATTACTGTTGATAGAGCTTTGGCTAAAAACACTATTTTAATGTTAGACATATTAAATAATTTCGATTGGAAACGTCCTATTTATTTTACGGGTGGTTCTAATACAGATAGCGAATATATTTGGCTAAAAGATTATTTACAATTAGATGGTGTTGCTTTTAAATTTGTGCCAATAAAAACACCAACAAAAATTGTTAATGAAAACGGACAAGTAGTAAGAGAACTAAGTTTGTTTGATATTGGCAGAATTGATCCAGAAAAGATGTATAAAAACGTTAAAAAATGGAACTGGAGAAATATTAACGATGGTAAAATTTATTTGGATGAACAAACCAAAAGAAACTCTATCAGTTTAAGAAATAGCTTATTGCGCTTATCTGCTGCTTTTGCTATTGAAGGCGATACTGTGAAAGCTGTTGAAGTGTTAGATTTATCTATAGAAAAACTACCCATCAAAGATTTTGATCATTATAGTTTGTCTATGGAATATCCAGAAATGTATTACAAATTAGGCGAACAGAAAAAAGCAAGAGCAGCCGCAAAAACCTTAATTAAATTATTTAAAGATAAATTAATTTGGTACAGCACTTTTACTACAGATGAATTTGATGTGGTTTTTGATGAGTTTGATATGACTTTTAGATATTTATTGAGAGGCGTTATCGATCAAGTTGTAGAACATGATACTGATGAAGCTTTTATAATGGAAGTACAAAAAGAATTTAATCAAACGTTACAATTGTTTGATCATATTATCCCTAAAGAAGAGGCAAAATAAAGCAATAAATGCAGGTAGTAAAGTTCGTTTAAACCAACTTTACTACCTGCATTTTTTATAATATAAGATACGATTTAGAATCCTAAAAGTACTTTTGCACTAAACCTATTAACGTATTAGCATCTTGAAATCCGGTTTGGCGCCATTTCATTTCGCCATTTTTATAAATCATAAAAGTAGGATTTCCTTTAACCCGCAACGCATCTGCTAAAGTTTCATTTTTTTTGATATCTATTTTTATCACTTTTGCTCTATCTCCTAAAGCTGCAGCAACATCTCTTAAGGTATCTGTACTATTTTCTACCTCATTCCAATCAGCATAAAAATCGATTAAAACAGGTATATCTACACCAATTAATTCTCCAAATTTTGTCATAACAGTTCGTTTTTAAGAAAATAAAATACTCATAATTTTACAATAGCATTATTACAAATATAACGATTCTGTTTAAATATACTCAGTATCAACCTTTTTTAAGCTCAATAACTGTAATTTCTGGCCAAATACCTACTCTACCAGGAAATGCGTGATACCCAAAACCTCTGTTTACATTAATATATCTACCAAATTCTTCATACAAACCTGCCCATTGTTTGTACACATATTTAGATGGACTCCATTTTATAAAACCAGGAATTTCAATTCCCAATTGTAAACCATGTGTATGTCCGCTTAAAGTAAGCTGATAATTAAAATCGTCATTTTTAACCTTTTCTTGCCAATGACTTGGATCGTGACTCATTAAAATTTTAAAATCTTCTTTTTTAATTTTTGCGGATGCTTTTTGTAAATCTCCCGCTTGATTAAATCCTTTTCCCCAATTTTCTACGCCAAGAAGCGCAATTTTTTGTCCGTTTTTTTCCAGATAACGGTGTTCATCCAACAATAAATCAAAACCAATTTTTTGATGAATATCTTTTACATCTTGAAAATTTTTGACTTTATCTTCGGGTTTATCCCAATCCATATAATCGCCATAATCATGATTTCCAAGAATAGAATATTTACCTTCTTTTGCTTCCAATTTACTAAAAACATCAATCCAATTATCCATTTCATCTGCTTTATTATTTACAATATCACCTGTAAATAACATCAGATCAGATTTTTGCTCATTTATCAGATCAACTCCGTATTGAATTTTTTCTTTATTCGTGAAGCTTCCAGAATGAATATCAGAAATTTGCGTAATGGTATAGCCATCAAAAGCCTCTGGTAAATCTTTAAAAGTTAACTGGTATTTTAAAACTTTGTAATTGTATTTTCCTTGCACAATTCCGTAGATAAAAGACGCAAAAGGAATTGCCGCCAAACCCAATGCCAATTGTGAAATAAATTTTCTTCTTCCTGCTAAAGATGCCGTTTCTGTACTAGAAACTGCAGAAATTCCTTTTAATATCCATCGATAAACATCTTCTCCAAAAAGCAAAATAACAATTACTAATTTCGGAACTAAAACAGTCAACAACAAACCAACCGCCATTTGAAATTGAGGTGTTTGTCCGTCGCTTCTAGAATATGTTAAAACGGTCACCAGAAAATTAATATAAGCAGCAATACTAATCAGTAAAAAACCAAAACGTAAAAATTTATTTTTAGAAATCGTTTTTAAGGCTTGAAAGGTGTAAATTTCAAGAATTATGGCTAAAATTAATACTATTATTAAAGGAAAAACCCAACGTGGCATATTTTATTTTTTAAGAATTGACAAATGTAACTGTTAAAAAACGAATGATTTTTAACATCTTGTTAAAGTTTTTAGTATGTTTATCAATTAATTTGACAAAAACCATGGATGCTATTATTACTTTTTTTGAAAACCTAACTAGCTTGCAAAAGTTTATTTGGGTTGTTGGTTGCCTTTCTTTTTTCTGGATTTTAGAAGGCATTTATCCGTTAAAAAAACATCAATACAATAAATGGAAACACGCAAAAACCAACTTAATTTTGCTACTTTCTACTATGATAATCAATGTAGTTTTTGGCATTATAACCGTGGGAATTTTCACTTGGATTGACGCTACTAATTTCGGATTATTAAACATGATTGACTTGCCAGTATGGATAGAAATTATTCTTGCCATTCTAATTTTAGATTTTATGTCTCAATATATTGTACATTATATGTTGCATAAAATCCCTGTAATGTGGCGTTTTCACACAGTTCATCATAGTGATACGCATGTTGATGTTACCTCAGGAACTAGACATCATCCCATCGATTTTATTTTTAGAGAAACCTTTGCCTTACTCGGAATTATTATTGCTGGCTTGCCTGTTTCTTATTATTTAATGTATCGAATTTTAACAGTACTTTTCACTTACTTTTCGCATGCTGATATTCAATTACCAATCAAGATAGACAAAACAATTAGTCTTATTTTTGTATCGCCAAACATGCACAAATTCCATCATCATTATAAAATGCCTTGGACAGATACTAACTTTGGGAATATTTTTTCTATTTGGGATCGTCTTTTTGGAACTTTTATTTACAAAGACACGAAAGATATTGTATATGGTGTAGATATTTTAAACGCTAATAAAGCGGATGATATTTTATATCAACTAAAAACTCCTTTTAGAAAAGATTTAAAATCGGCTGAATACAAGGCTTAATATCTTAGATTTTTGTAGTTTTATCCTTTTACAATTAAAGATAAAATGGCAGATCAAAAAAGACTTTTTTTAGTTGATGCGTATGCATTAATTTTTCGTGGATATTACGCATTTATAAAGAACCCAAGAATCAATTCTAAAGGTTTAGACACCTCTGCAATTATGGGTTTTATGAACTC
>JANQTQ010000100.1:0-2011 GCA_030731625.1 Polaribacter sp.
GTACACTATGTGGGCAGAAAAACAAGGTTTTAAATTAAAAACACTCAATTATCAAGCAGGAGATACTGTTGGCATTAAAACAGTTACTGTAGAAATTGAAGGCGATTATGCTTTTGGATGGTTAAAAGGAGAAAATGGCGTTCATAGATTGGTTAGAATTTCGCCTTTTGATTCTAACGCAAAACGTCATACCACATTTGGTTCTGTGTACGTTTTTCCTGTTGCTGATGATTCTATAGAAATTGATGTAAATCCTGCAGATATAGAAATTGTTACAGCGCGTTCTAGTGGCGCTGGAGGTCAGAATGTAAATAAAGTTGAAACGAAAGTTCAGTTAACACACAAACCAACCGGAATTCAAATTCAATGTTCAAATTCACGTTCTCAACACGACAATAGAGCAACTGCAATGAAAATGTTAAAGTCGCAATTGTATGAAATTGAGTTGCAAAAACAACAAGCGGCAAGAGATGAAATTGAGTCTGGAAAATTAAAAAATGAATGGGGAAGTCAAATAAGAAATTATGTGATGCATCCTTATAAATTAGTAAAAGACGTAAGAACTGCGCACGAAACGGGAAATGTTGATAACGTTATGAATGGAGATATCAATCCGTTTTTAAAAGCATATTTAATGTTAAATGGGCAGAAGAAGAGTTAGGAGTTTACAGTTTTCAGTAACAGTTGGCAGTTTTCAGAGGCAGTAGTAAAACCCAAAAATTTAAAACTAAAATAATATGATAAAAATATACCACAATCCGCGTTGTTCTAAGTCAAGACAAGGTGTTGAAGTTTTAGAAAATTCTGGAAAAGAATTTAAAATTATTAAATATTTAGATGCAGTTCCGTCAGAAAAAGAATTGGCAGAAATCATCAAATTATTAAACATCGCTCCTATTGATTTAGTTCGTAAAAACGAAAAAATATGGAAAGAGAATTATAAAGTAAAAGAGTTATCAGACAAAGAAATTATTTTGGCTATGATTCAAAATCCGAAGTTAATTGAGCGCCCAATTATTATCAATAATAACAAAGCTGTTATTGGTAGACCATCAGAAAACATCTTAACGATTATTTAAATTTATTTGGCTTTATTTCTTTAACTTTTCTTTAACTAAGTTAGATTAAACTTCGAGGGAACTTTGTAGTCTTAAATTGAAATAAAACCAACTCGTTTTGATAAAAAAAATTACGTTACTGTTTTGTTGCCTTTTTTCGGCAACTTTTTTGTTTTCACAAAAACCATCAAATATTAATGCAATTACTTTAAAAGGTAAAGTTGTAGATGCTAAAACAAACCAACCTTTAGAATATGCAACAATTGTTCTAAAAGATGTAAAAACTCAAAAAGTTACTGGAGGAATTACAGATGAGAAAGGTACTTTTTCTGTACAAACACCTAAAGGGACTTATGATATTAGTATCGAATTTATTTCCTTTAAAACAAAAAAAAATCTAGCACAAGTAATTACGGATAATAAAGACTTCGGGATTATAAAATTAGAAGAAGACGCAAGCAGTTTAGATGAAATTGTCGTTGTGGCAGAAAAATCTTCTGTAGATATTCGTTTAGATAAAAAAATCTATAATGTTGGTAAAGACATGACTGTAAAAGGCGGAACGGCTGCAGATGTTTTAGACAATGTACCGTCTGTAGATGTTGATGCCGAAGGCGCAATTAGTTTACGTGGTAGCGAAAATGTACGTATTTTAATTGATGGTAAACCATCTGCTTTAGTAGGAATTAGTGGTGCAGACGCTTTAAAACAATTGCCTTCTGATGCTATTGAAAGAATTGAAGTAATTACCTCACCATCTGCAAGATACGACTCTGAAGGAACTGCGGGTATTTTAAATATCATTTTAAGAAAAGGTACTGCAACTGGTTTTAATGGCTCTGTAAATGTTACAGCTGGTGATCCTAGAAATTATCAAGGTGCAGTTAATCTTAATTTACGTTCAGAAAAAATAAACCTATTTTCTAACTTTGGGTATAGTGATAATGTAAGTC
>JANQTQ010000100.1:2021-4943 GCA_030731625.1 Polaribacter sp.
TTAGAAGACGGAATCATCGATAGTACTAGAATAGAAAACAGAGACAATCTTAGAAACAGAAAAGGAATAAATGCAAATGTAGGCTTAGAATATTTTATCAATAAAAAAAGTTCTATTACGGGTACTATTTTTGTGAGAGATTCTGATGGTGGAGATATTTCAACAAATAATATTAGCTCTTTTAGCGCTGCCGGTAACAACTTGTACAATTCTACCCGTATTCAAAATGAAACAGAAATAGATAAAACACTTCAATTTTCTTTAAACTACATCAATAATTTTAACGAAAAAGGACACAAATTATCATTCGATTTACAACATAGTGCAAATAAAGAAAATCAATCTGCTATCATTACAGACGTTTTTCCAGAAACAAATTCTACAGACGAGCTTTCAATAGACAACTTATTGCAAGCAGATTATGTTTTGCCAATTGGTAAAAATGCGCAGTTTGAAGCTGGTTACCGTGGTAGTTTTGAAAACCTATCTTCAGATTATTTGGTAAATGCACCAAATTTAGACCCAATATATGACCCCTCTAATAATTTAGAATTCATACAAAATGTAAATGCTTTTTACACACAATTTGGTAGTAAAATAAACAAGTTTTCTTATCTTTTAGGTGTACGTGCAGAAATGACAAATATTGACATTAGCTTGCTAAACACAAATGAAAGCTTTACTAAAAATTATACAGATTTTTTTCCAACAGTAAACTTCGGATATGAAATTACAGAAGACCAAAGTTTTACATTAGGTTATAGTAGAAGATTAAGCAGACCGAGATCTTATTATTTAAATCCTTTTGAAAATAGAGCTAGTGAAACTGTTATTTCTAAAGGAAATGTAGATTTAGATCCAACCTATACAAATTCTTTCGATTTAGGTTATTTAAACAGATGGGATAAATTAACCTTAAATTCATCTATTTATTATCAGCACTCAATCAACGATATTCAAAGAGTAAACAGCCAAGAAATTAGAATTATAAATGGTAAAGAAACCAATATTTTAGTGAGACAACCCATCAATTTAGCCTCAGAAGACAGAGCTGGTTTTGAATTTACTGCAAACTATAATGCTTCTAAAAAAGTAAGATTATCTGGTAGTTTTAACTTTTTTCAATTCGAAACTAAAGGAGAATACACCTATGATGTCACAGATCCATTTACAAACGAGGTGACCAATATTACTCAGAATTTTGATACCAAAAACAATTCTTGGTTTACACGTTTCGATGCAAAAATTACACTTCCTTGGGATATTCAATCTCAAACAGGATTAAATTATAGAGGAGCAAGAAATGAAGCACAAAGTGATGTTGACGGTATTTTATCTGTTAATTTAGCTTTTAGCAAAGACATTTTAAAAGAAAAAGGAACTTTAGTTTTAAACGTTAGCGACCTTTTTAACTCAAGAAAATATAATGTAACGGGCTATGCACCAAGTAGAGAAAATCCTACAAATATTACCGATCAAACCTTTCAAAGAAGAGTTCGTCAAATTTCTTTAAACTTTTCTTACAGATTTAATCAAAAGAAAACACAAGAAAAGAAAAATTCTGGAGAAAGACAAGAAAGTGGTGGAGATGAATTTTAAAAATAATTTGGGCGTTTTAACGGGCTTTACGCTGCAATCTTTTGTTATCACAAAAGGATTTCCACTTCAATCCCTAACGCGCTCAGTTTATCGCAAAAAAAATGCTCGCAATTAGCGAGCATTTTCTTTTATATTTTGTTTAAAACTACTTTCCTTCAGCAGCTCTTCTTGCTTCCTTTTTAAGCTTCATGTTTTCCCAAATTGTACCACCGATCCAATAAGGAACCACAAATGTTAATAAGAAAATTAACAACCAAAATCCAGCTGTAAAAATAAACATGAATAAAACTAATCCTGAAAATTCTGAAAAATCTAACATTTGTAAGTGTTTTGTAAATAATATAAAAACAAAAATAATATATATTTTTAAATTTAACTACCTAATTTATTTATTTTTCATCAACCTTACTTAAATTATAAAAATATTAACATTTATCATAGAATTTAAAGCATCTACTTTTATTGCTAAATATCACTTTTGTTTTTCTCGTTTTCGCCTTTCTTTTCGTAAATTTGTTACCCTAAAATTACATTATAATGACAAAATATAGAATTGAAAAAGACACAATGGGAAAAGTAAATGTTCCTGCTGATAAATATTGGGGCGCACAAACAGAACGCTCTAGAAACAACTTTAAAATTGGTCCAGAGGCTTCTATGCCTTTAGAAGTAATTTACGGATTTGCTTATCTTAAAAAAGCAGCAGCCTACACAAATTGTGAGCTTGGTGTTTTATCATCAGAAAAAAGAGATTTAATTGCTCAAGTTTGTGATGAAATTTTAGAAGGTTCATTAAACGATCAATTTCCTTTAGTTATTTGGCAAACAGGTTCTGGTACACAATCTAATATGAATGTGAACGAAGTAATTGCAAACAGAGCTCAAGAAATTGCGGGTAAAATTATTGGTGAAGGCGAAAAAGTAATTCAGCCAAATGATGATGTAAATAAATCGCAATCATCTAATGATACGTTTCCAACAGGAATGCATATTGCTGCCTACAAAAGAATCGTAGAAACTACAATTCCAGGAATTACTCAATTAAGAGATACTTTAAAAGCAAAATCAGAAGCATTTAAAGACGTGGTGAAAATTGGTCGTACGCATTTAATGGATGCTACGCCACTTACTTTAGGTCAAGAGTTTTCTGGTTATGTAGCGCAATTAAACTTCGGTTTAAAGGCATTAAATAACACTTTAGAACATTTATCAGAATTAGCTTTAGGCGGAACCGCAGTTGGTACGGGTTTAAATACACCTGCTGGTTATGATGTTTTAGTGGCTAAATATATTGCAGAATTTACAGGTTTACCTTTTATTACT
>JANQTQ010000101.1 GCA_030731625.1 Polaribacter sp.
TTAATACGCTCAATGAGAACTTGCTTGTTCTTATTAATAATTCTGAATTCCTAAAAAGGAATATCAAAATATAGCACAAAAAAAAATCCCTCAACACAAATAGTATTGAGGGACTTTTTTTTTAGTTCGCTTATTTAAGTTTTTTTAACTTATCATTATTTCTGTTTCCATTTTTATCTGAATACCAATCTAAAGATGAATTTGACATTACAAAAACACTAAAATTAGGATACGCTTCTAGTATTGAAACCCCTTCTTTTGGCCAAGGTAAATCCATAGGCAAATCATTTAACACCCAAGGGAATCCATTAGCGTTTACAAAAAGGTTGATTCCAGATGATTTATCATCACATCTTAAAAAATTAGTACTAACATTATACATCGATGGATTATTTAGTGCTGGATAATTAGCGTGTAAGCTATTATACAAAGGATGTATTTCGTACCCAAATGTTCCATCTTGCATTAAGAATTCGTCATAAGCTCCATTAATATTTAAAACGGTTCCAGAGATCACAGGAATATCTGTATAATCTGTACGAGCTGTATTTACTACTGCACCTATATTTGTTGTATAGATAGATTTTATTTTTGTAAAAATAAATAAAGTTGTTTTATTTTGGCTATCATGAAGTCTTTGAACATTGCTAACAGCATAACGAGTTGCATTATTTAAACTTAAAGTAGCATTGTCATCTTCATCCACAACTCTTAAAACAAAACTGTTATTAAAAGCCCCTCCCATTGCAGGAAACTTATAATCAAATGAAATTTCTGTTACAGCACCACTTGCATTAACCCCTTCATTGTAGCTATAATTGTGTACCAAATCATTTAAATCATAATCTCCCATACAAGGATATAAATCTTCATATAATGTTGTGTAATAGCTACCTTGACCTTGTGGATAATTATAAGAAGCAATATTTGGGTTGTTATCATCTACATCTACACCTGCTATTACCCCATCTTTATCGGCATCAACTACATTGTTATACCCTGGAGAACATCCACCAGGAGAAATAAAACTTGTACAAGTACTTAAAACTTTATTACCTATCATGCTAGCTGTTACACTACTAGAACACACATCTATTTCGCCTTCAAAACCTGAGTTACCATTAAATGTGATTGCACCTGTTTCTATAATAGAATAGGCTTTACTTCCTTTAATTTTAGCGTTAGATAGAATGCTTGCACATTTAAAGATAGAACCTTCTTTAATAGAAACCTCACCATTAGAATTATTTGTAAAACTTCCTGTAATTACGGTGTAAGAAGCATTTGTAAAATTAACTTTTTGATTATTTATAAAGTTTCCAGAAATAATAGTTCTACACTCATTGTCAAACTCTCCGCTGCTATTTACTGTAAAATGACCCGCAACATTTGTTGTAGAATTTTCTTTATTATGAAATTTACCTGAAATAGTAGTATGTCCGCCTATATTTATAGTTCCTCCTTCATTATCAATATGTCCTTTATCAGATACATTTACAGATCCAGAGATATTAATAGACCCTCCGTAGTTTGTTACATCAGTTGAAAAGCTAAAATTACCTGTAATATTTGCAGTTGCCCAGTTGTTGAATTCGCTTTTTTCTGATAAATTTAAATTTGTTCCGTTAAACGTACCAACATTATATATAGTTGAATTTATAGTCCCAGACAATGTTAACGTTGCACCACTTGCTACATAAATAGTAAGATTATTGCTATTATCATTTAAATAACCTGGCTTCCAAGAACCTCCACTACAGATATAAATAGTTGTTTTTTTATCAACATTAATTCCTTGCGTTGAAGTACTGCTAATTTTAAAACTACCATTATCATTCCCAGTAAAATTACTGTAATCGTTACAAGTCCAAGTTGGCGCATCATCGCTAGCCGTTGTTTTACTTGCTGTTTTTACTGCGCTTTTACCTTCTTCTCCATCAACATCTACTACTGCATCGTCTTCTAGAACTAAGCTTTCTAATTCGGTTGGTGTTACAATCCACTCTTTAGTACCGGTTGCTAAATCTGCTTGTACAGATAATAAACTTACATGGTTTGGTATTTTAACAATGCTATTGATTGATTTTTCTTTGTCTAAAAAACCACTAAATAATAAAACATTTACATCATCTTCAATTTTATAAATTTTTACCTTCACAAGATCTGCTTGAGATTCTGCCGATAAATTTATACTTGTGTTTTGTAATGCAACAGGTCTTAAATCATGACCGCTTGGAACCACCAATGTTGTCATATCACCGTCGATGTATTCTACAACTGCAGTTTCCTCTTTTGGAAAATCGTGAGAACAACTTATCAATAAGGCTGCAAAAAAGATTAGGGAATAAATTTTAGTTTTCATAATAAGGCAATTAAGTGTTAATAGTTATAAATTTAATGTCTTTTAAATGAGACTCTTATATAGTTTGGTTTTATTTTGATGTAAAATTACTATTTTAACCTCTTAAAAAAATCGAACTTCGTTTAGTAACAAAACTGCATCGATGACTTAACTTTCTATAACTGTAAACGGACTTCAAATAATGTGCATAATTTAGGTTCAAATTGTTGTAATCACAAGGCAAACGAACCTATTGCATCGTGATCACTTTAGTGGTGAATAGATTTCAAATTGTATTTTTACGTGAAGATTCGTCCGATCGCTCAAATATGTTTCTTTAAACAACGTTAACGCGGATTTAAGGTACAAATCCGCGCCAGCGGGTCTATAAAATTTCTCATCATTTAATAAATTTGTCTTCTTTATTTATCATGACTGTATAAAAAATGAAAGTTACTAAAAAAGTTACTCTAAAAGTTTGGGTTTTGTAAAAGAGCTTAAAACTTTTAAAACAACTTTTTAGTATATATAGTTATTGAAATACTACCATTAAAGCGAATGCCTTTTCTTTAAATCATTAGGTTTAATACCAAATCGTGTTTTAAACTTTTTGTTAAAATAAGATTTACTTGTAAAGCCCACAGCATACATGGCTTCTCCAATACTTGGATATGTATTTTTTAGAATAAGATCATAAGCTTTTAGTAATCTAATTTCAAGGATTACTTGCACTGTTGTAATACCTATTTTAGCCTGTAAAAGATTGTTTAATTGTTTAGAGCTATATCCAATTTCTGTAGCCAACATTTTTACCTTAAATGTTGAGTTTTCTAAATTATCTTGTACAATTTTATTTATTTTATTAATTAATTCTGAATAAGGCCCTTCAAAGTCTATTTGAACATCTATGGAATTCATAATATTTTGTTTGTAAATATTATTTTCCAAAAGAGCACGAACTCTCGTAAGAATTTCATCTTTATCAAAGGGTTTCACTATATAATCGTTTATACCAACAGTCATTTTTAAATCGCCTAAAAAATCTTTAGAAACGGCTGTGATCATTATAAAAGGGATCTCTTTATAACTATCAATTTTATTCAGTTCTTCTTTAAATTGCATACCATCCATTAATGGCATTTTTAAATCAGAAATTATTATATCAAAAGAATTTTCTTTTGCAAGTTTTAAAGCTTCTTGTCCATTATAAGCATAAGTACAAGCTAAAGTTGGTGTAAATAGTTCTTTTAAATAGCGAATCATATCAAGATTGTCGTCTACAATAAGTGCTTTAGGAAAGTTATTAGTTTCAATAGGTGCTGTATCAACAGTATTTGTTAATTTTTTAAATTCTGGTTTTATTTCAGCTATATAGAGTATATAATTATCTATTTTAAGAGGTAAGTTTACCGTAAATATACTTCCAATTTTCAATTCGCTTACCAATTTTATAGTTCCTCCTAATTGATTTACAATTTGATTAACTAAAGAGAGCCCAATACCAAAACCACCAGAAATTAAATGATTTTTAGATTGGTAATATTTAGAAAAAATTTGTTGTTGTTCTTCTTCTGCAATACCAAAACCCTCATCTTTTACAATAATTTTTAATCCTTTTTCGGTTAATAAGGCAGAAACATAAATAGCGGTTCTAGAATTTGAATACTTTATGGCATTTGTAATTAAATTTTCTATAATTTTTTGCAAAGAATTATATTCATACTCAAAGGCAGTTTTGTCAGCTATGTTTGTTTTAAAGTATAATGTTATTTTTTTTGACTCACAAAGCTCTTTAAATTGATTTATATGTGATACTAAAAAATGTTTTAAATTTTTATTTTCAATAATAGGCTGTATCTCTGCACTACTTTCATTTTTAAATACAGTTAAAAAACTATTTAAACTTTGTGTTAAATTGTCTAAATTTTTAAGTGATAAATTGGTGTAATTCGTTATTTTTTTTGGATTTAAAGTATGTTCTTTAACAATCATCATATATCCTTTAATAATAGTAATAGGAGTTCTTATTTCGTGAGAAATATTCTCTAATAAATTGTTTTTTAAGGCTATAATTTGATTTCTTTTTTCTAGGTCTGCCTTGTATAGTAAATTCTTTTTTTTCCTAGTATAATAAACTGTAATTGTAACTATAATACTAATTAAAAGAATCACTACAATTATAAGAATAAAATTTTCTTGACTCTTTTTAATTTCCTTTTCTTTAGCTTCATTAATTTTATTTAAATTAATAATTTCTGTTTCTTTTGTTACATTATAATTGGCAATTTCAAATTCAATTTTTGAGTTTGTTTTGTTAATAGCTTCAATATCTTTTGAATTTTTTTCTAAAAGAGAAAATGCTTTCTTATAATTACCTGTTTTTTTGTAATATTCTATTAAAGTTGCATTCAATACAATATTCTTTTCTTTCCCATCAAAAGGTTTTTCTTCTAATAATTTTATGTAAGTATTAATATTAGTAAAATCATTTTTTAAAAGTAAAATTCTAACTTTAAAAACATTCTTATGAATATCTTTCTCAAAACTACCAGTATCCTGAACCTTATCTTCATCAAAAAGAATATTATAATGATAC
>JANQTQ010000102.1:0-3150 GCA_030731625.1 Polaribacter sp.
AAAAATTCTTGTTTGATAAAGGAATTGTTCCTGTGGATGAGTTTGCAAAAAAACTAATTAATCAAGGAATGATTCTAGGAACGAGTGCTTTTGTGTATAAAGCAGCTCTTTTTGTGAAAAATGGTTGTGCTATTGATAAGTCTAATGATGATGTTATAGAAAATATTCCAACAGTATTTGTTTCTAAAAATTTATTTAATTCTGATGATGAATTTGAAACGGTTGTTAAAAATTACTTGTTAGATAATAAGTTCTTGAATCCTAATTTCGAAGATTTAGTGATGATTACTAAAACTCCAATTCATTCTGATGTTTCTCTCGTAAATGCTTCTGATGATTTGAATGTTGAAGGCTTTAAAAATCATCCTTTAAATGCAGATTATAAAAATGCCGAATTTATTTTAGAAGATGGTGTTTATAAAGTAGGACGAGAAGTAGAAAAAATGTCTAAATCGAAATACAATGTTGTAAATCCTGATGATATTGTTGAAGATTTTGGCGCAGATTCATTACGATTATTCGAAATGTTTTTAGGGCCTTTAGAGCAAGCAAAACCTTGGAAAACTTCTGGTATTTCTGGAGTTTCTAGTTTCTTAAAGAAATTATGGAAACTGTATTTTAACGGAGAAACGTTTGAAGTTTCTGACGCAGCACCAACAAAAGATGAATTAAAAGTTTTACATAAAACCATTAAAAAAGTAGAAGAAGATATAGAGAATTTCTCTTTTAACACATCGGTTTCTACATTTATGATTGCTGTAAACGAGTTAACGGCTTTAAAATGTAACAAACGTGCAATTTTAGAACCTTTGGTAATTTTGGTTTCGCCTTATGCACCGCATATTGCAGAAGAAATCTGGAGTTTGTTAGGAAATAATGAAAGTATTTCTACAGTCGATTTTCCAATTTTTGATGCAAAACATTTAATTGAAAGTGCTAAAAATTATCCTATTTCTTTTAACGGAAAAATGCGTTTTACGTTAGAGCTTCCTTTAGATTTATCAAAAGAAGAAATAGAAAAAGCAGTGATGGAAAACGAAAAAACAATTGCGCAATTAGAAGGGAATGCTCCTAAGAAAGTAATTATTGTTCCGGGTAAAATTATAAACATCGTAATCTAGCACACGCAATTTTTTTTGTATTAGCTTGTTTGTGGACGGATAGTTGTTAGAGTCTGTCATTTCGAAATGAGCCTTTTTAGGCGATTGAGAAATCTCATTAAATAGATGTTTTTATAGGTTCTTAATTCTCTGTTTACTACAAGAGGAAAGAATTAAGAGTTTAATTACGTAAAAAATAAATAAAAGTGGATAATTTTTATGAAGTTATTGGTCTAGTTGCTGCGTTTATAACTACAGCTTCTTTTTTGCCGCAAGTTTTTAAAACCTATAAAACTAAAGATACTTCTGGGCTTTCGTTAACAATGTATATTACTTTTTTTATAGGAATTGTTTTATGGCTAATTTATGGAATTCACTTAAAAAGTTTGCCAATGATTTTAGCAAATTCAGTTACAGCAATATCCTCATTGTTTTTAGTTGTTATGAAACTGAAATATAAATAACTCATAATTTTAATAATAAATTTAAGTCATTGCAGTTTTGTAATGACTTTTTTTTAGGTATAACTTCGGTGTTTTACATTGACTTTTCATCAATAAAAACTTACTTTTGATAAAACTTAAAAAAATGACAACTACTAGACAAAACGGAAGTTTATATACCAGTATTCAAAAAAATATTGCAACCATAGAGTTTGGTCATCCGGCAAGAAATTCTTTTCCTAGTGAACTTTTAAGCAGATTAACAAATGAATTAAATTCAATTGCAAAAAATGATGCAATTTCTGTAATTGTTTTAAAATCCGAAGGAGAAAAAGCCTTTTGTGCTGGTGCTTCTTTTGATGAATTAGTTGCTATTTCTACGTTAAAAGAAGGAAAACAATTTTTTTCTGGTTTTGCAAATGTGATAAATGCCATGAGAACTTGTGGTAAGTTGATTGTTGGTAGAGTGCAAGGAAAAGCAGTTGGAGGAGGCGTTGGTATCGTTGCTGCTTGCGATTATGTGTTAGCAACAGAAAATGCATCTATAAAATTATCAGAATTTACAATTGGCATTGGTCCGTTTGTAATTGCACCCGCTGTAAAACGCAAAGTTGGCGTATCAGGTTTATCAGAATTAACTTTGGATGCTACCAATTGGAAAAATTCGTATTGGGCAAAAGACAAAGGTTTGTATGCTAAAGTTTTTGAAACTATAAAAGAGTTAGATGAAGAAGTAGAAATTTTGGCGTCAAAATTAGCTTCTTATAATCCGGAAGCTTTATCAGAAATGAAGAAAGTTTTATGGGAAAATACCCAAAATTGGGATGAATTATTGGCAGAAAGAGCTGCTATTTCTGGTGAATTAGTTTTATCAGCAGTTACCAAAAAAGCATTGGCTAAATTTTCTAAAAAGTAAACTTGACTCAGTATCCAAAAATAGTAAAAGTATTTAAAAAAAATATAAATGAAAATTGTTTCCACAAATATTGGTGAGCGCAAGGAGGTTGTTTATAAAGAGTTAAAAGTAACCACAGGTATTTTTAAATTTCCTGTTAATGAGCCTGTTTTTCTTGATACTAAAGAAGTGAAAGGTGATGCAATTTGTGATCGAGAAAATCATGGTGGAATCGATCAAGCTATTTATGGATATTCTTTAAAGCATTATGAGTTTTGGAAGCCTTTGTATCCAAAGTTAAAGTGGAGTTTAGGAATGTTTGGAGAGAATTTAACAATTGATGATATTGATGAAAGGAACATTCATGTTGGCGATACGTTTAAAGTTGGCGAAACTATTTTAGAAGCAACTTTGCAAAGAAGCCCTTGTTATAAATTAGGAATTCGTTTTAATGACATGAAAATTGTAAAACAATTTTGGAATACTACTTTTTGCGGAGTGTATTTTAAAGTGTTGCAAACAGGTTTTGTAAAAACTGGAGATATATTTGAACAACTAAAAAGTTGCCCAGAAAACCCAACAATTGCAGATTTATTAATCAAAAGAAAACAAGAAGAAGAATTATAATGAAGTTTAAAAAAATACATTTCACGCTTATATTTTTTGCGATTTTACCTTTTTATAATCTTATTTATTTTGATGATTATTGTTT
>JANQTQ010000102.1:3160-4937 GCA_030731625.1 Polaribacter sp.
GTTTTGGTGTTGCAGATTTATTAATAGTTACAGGGCTTACAATCGTCTTCTTCATTTCTTTTATGGTGATTGTTTTTTATGATTTATACAATCTTTCTATCCGTAAGATACAGTTTAATTTTTTACCTATACTTATTGTTGTTATTTTTTCTATTTCCTTATTTATTGCAATTAAATATCAAGGAAAGTTTTTGTTTAAGAATCCTACAAAAACTTTCGTAAATCAAATAGGAGAAGTTAGTACTTCTAAAATTATTTTATTTACAGACCATACTTTTGAATTACAACAAACAGGAAAGCACGAGGTGTGTGTTAAAAAAGGAACTTATCTTTTTAAACAGGATACACTTTTTTTAGACAAAAAGGATAAAACTTTTAAAGATGAAGTCTTTGATAGTATTTATTATTTTAGAAAAACACAAAATTTATTAATCCCGAATAATAATTTACTAATAAAGTTTAAAGTTAATAAATAAGATTTTCTTTAAAAAAGCCTTATATATTGCGGTTTGTAAACAGAAATAGTGCTTCAAAAAAGAATAATGTAAAAAAAAAGAAAAAAAGTATAAAATAATTTTGTTTTTATAGTTAAATAAGTTTTATATTTGCATGTGGTTTTTAAGTAAATCACACTTTTTCTTTTTCATAGCAATTTTCCCACTCAATTTATTGAGTGGGTTTTTTATTTAACAAACAAAACTTTACAAATTTTATGGTATATTGGTATTTATAAAATATCTTTGCAGCCGATTTGTAGCACATAATGAATACTATAGCAATTACAGAGACAAAAATATACATGAATACACTTTACTCAGATTTAAAACAGCTTACAAAAGTTGGCCTGTCTTTAAGTGTGGTTTTTTCTTCTGTTGCTGGATATTTATTAGCAGTAGAAACCATTAATATTGGTACACTTTTACTATTAGCGTTAGGTGGTTTTTTTATGGTTGGTGCATCCAATGCATTTAATCAAATTATAGAGAAAGACACAGATGCAATTATGCTTCGCACGCAAAATAGACCGTTACCAACAAATAGAATGACTGTAAATTTTGCACTTACCATTGCCGTTATATTTACGATCTTAGGTATTTCAATTTTGTATAGCATCAATCCAAAGACCGCTTTATTTGGTGCGGTTTCAATTTTTATTTATACAAGTGTATATACACCATTAAAATCTGTTACTCCTTTGTCTGTTTTTGTAGGGGCAATTCCTGGAGCAATTCCTTTTATGTTAGGGTGGGTAGCGGCAACAAATCATTTTGGTATTGAGGCAGGGATGCTATTCTTAATTCAGTTTTTCTGGCAATTCCCTCATTTCTGGGCTATTGGTTGGTTGCAGTTTGAAGAGTACAAGAAAGCAGGGTTTAATATGTTGCCAATGAATACAAAAGATAAAGGTGCTGTAAAGCAAATTATTTTTTATACTTTTATCATGATTTTGGTTTCTATCATACCAGTGCTAAAATTATCGGGTAGTTTTTACATACATCCTATAACGGCAATAATTGTTGCTTTGTTAGGTGTTGTAATGTTATATTATGCATTTAAATTGCATAAATCAGAAGAAAATATTGATGCTAGAAAACTAATGTTATCTAGTGTTTTATATATTACGGTGGTACAAATTGTGTATGTAGTTGATAAATTTTTACATTAAAAATGATAGGAGAACAAGCTTTAAAACAAGAATATTTAGTTGCTAAAAGGAAGTCAGCAAAACCAATGTTGTGGGTTTCTATGATTAGCATGGTGATGTTTTTTGCAGGAT
>JANQTQ010000103.1 GCA_030731625.1 Polaribacter sp.
TGTATTTGTTGATGGAAAAACAGCACAATCGTGGTCAAGATGGTGCTGGTTTTGCGAGTGTAAAATTTAATGTAGACCCAGGTACAAGATATATTAGCAGAGTTCGCTCTAATAAAGCTCAACCAATTCAAGATATTTTTGCACAAATAAATGGACGATTAAATAGTGTTTTAGAAGAAAATCCTGATAAAAAAGACGATATAGAATGGCAAGAAGAAAACATGCCTTATGTTGGAAACTTGTTTTTAGGTCATGTTCGTTATGGTACTTTTGGTAAAAACTCTATAGAAAGTGTACATCCATTTTTACGTCAAAGTAACTGGAGACATCAAAATTTAATAGTTGCTGGTAACTTTAATATGACGAATTCTAAACAAATGTTAGAAGAGTTAATAGAGTTAGGGCAGCATCCAAAAGAAAATACAGATACTGTAACTGTAATGGAAAAAATTGGACACTTCTTAGAAGCAGAAGTTTCTGATTTGTATCTAAAAGCCAAAGAACAAGGTTTTAATAAAAAAAATGCATCGCCTTTTATTGAAGAGCATTTAAACTTAAAAAATATTTTAAGGAGATCTTCTAAAAATTGGGATGGTGGTTACGCAATGGCTGGTTTAGTTGGGCATGGAGACGCATTTGTGTTAAGAGATCCAAACGGAATTAGACCTACATTTTTTTACGAAGATGATGAAGTTGTTGTTGTGGCATCAGAAAGACCAGTTATACAAACCGTTTTTAATCTTAAGATTGAAGATGTAAAAGAGCTAGAAAGAGGTCATGCATTAATCATTAAAAAAAGCGGAATAACATCTATAGAGCAAGTTTTAGAACCAAAAGAGAAAAAATCTTGTTCTTTTGAGCGTATTTATTTTTCTAGAGGTAGTGATGCTAGTATTTATCAAGAACGTAAAAATTTAGGGAAATATGTGTTTCCTAAAATTTTAAAGGCAATAAATTCTGATATTACAAATTCGGTTTTTTCATACATACCAAATACGGCAGAAACTTCTTTTTATGGGATGAAAGAAGCTGCAGAAGATGTTTTAAATAATCAAAAAACTGCTAAAATATTAGCAGGTGGTAAAAATTTATCCGCAGAAAAAGTTACCCAAATCTTATCTGAAAGAGCACGTTTTGAAAAAATTGCAATTAAAGATGCAAAATTAAGAACCTTTATTGCTGATGATAGTTCTAGAGATGATTTGGTAGAACATGTGTATGATATTACTTACGGAGTTGTAAAACCTACCGATAATTTAGTAATTATTGATGATAGTATTGTGCGTGGAACCACCTTAAAGAAAAGTATTATAAGAATTTTAGATAGATTAGATCCTAAGAAAATTGTAGTAGTTTCTTCGGCACCACAAATACGTTACCCAGATTGTTACGGTATAGATATGGCAAGAATTGAAGATTTTATTGCCTTTAAAGCGGCTTTAGAGTTGTTAAAAGATCACAATAAATATCAGATAGTAGAAGAGGTTTACAAAAAGTGTAAAGAGCAAGAAGCTCTTAAAGATACAGAAATTGTAAATTATGTAAAAGAAATTTACAACTCATTTACTACAGAAGAAATATCTGCTAAAATTGCCGAAATGTTAAAAACCGAAGATATTAAGGCAGAGGTTGAGGTAATTTATCAGACTGTAGAGGGTTTACATAAAGCATGTCCAGATCATTTAGGCGATTGGTATTTTACAGGAGATTATCCAACACCAGGAGGTCAAAGAGTTGTTAATCAGGCGTATATAAACTTTTACGAAGGTAATTCTAAAAGAGCATATTAAGTCTAAATTTTATAAAACAGATTAAAATGAGAGCGAATTGTAATGATTCGCTCTTTTTTTGTGCAAAAAAATATTGCTTTTTAAGTTTGATGATCAGACTAAGATCAGACTTCTCAGGAATGAAATTTCTAAAAATAAGGCAAATGCCGTATTTCATTTTTTGTTTTGCATTTATACTTTGCACACGTAAAATGATATCAAAAAAAAACAAAAAAATGATACAGAAATTCTTAAAACAAATTGCTTTTTTAGTGCTTTTTATATTTGGATCAGCAGTAATCAACGCTCAAAGTTATCTGAAAAAGAAAGAAAAAGAAGCTTATGAATGTGGTTATGTGTACAAGCCAAGTTTTTTTAATAAGCTAAAACCAATGAAAATAATTTCTGGCCTTGCAGGAAATTTAGTAAAATCTAAAGCAAAATCAGATTTAAGCGAAACATCAATTGCTGTAATCTATTCTTCAAACATGATTCCGAATAATAATTTAGATTTCGTAACCAAAACAGAAGGATGGGAAACATGCGGTGAGGGAGTTAGCGTTGTGTTTTTTAACAATGAAGGTATTGGTTTAACAGATACAGATGGCGATGTTATTATAGATGGTCAAAAATTAGAAGAAGCAGGAATGGGAACTTATTTTCAAGGATATCCTGCAAGTAAAAGAGGAAAAAAGAAAGTAGAAATTACGAGTTCTTCTGGAGATAAAGTTGAGGTAAATTTTGAGCCTTTGCCAAGTTTAGAAATTTTAACCGTTAATGGAAAGAAAAAAAATGAAGACATAATTATTGATGGTACAGAAGATGTTATTATAGAACTTAAAAACGGAGATTTAGATAAAGATTCGCAATTATATGTAGAAATTATTGTGAGTGCTATGAGTTTAAAAGCACAAACACATTTATTTATTTCTGATGCAACAAATAAACTAGTAATTCCAAAAGAAGCCTTTACTAATTTTGAGCAATCGCCTTTGCCAATTATTGAAAAAAATACGCTATCTGTTTCTAGAGTTAAACAAGAAATAATTTATAATACGCAGGCTGGTCCAATTCAAAAAGTGACTACTTTTTCAGATTTTGTTCCGGTTTTATTAAAAGGTGATATTGCCGGTGGAAGTTTACTTACCAATACTTTTAGTAAAGATAAAAACACCAACGTAAATGGTAAATTTAAAACTATTGAAGGCGAGTATAACTTTCAAATTAAAAAGGAAAATGCATTTAAATATCCTCCAATTGATAGAATGAAAAAAATTGGAATTGCATCTTTTGTGGTGAGAGGAAATTTATTTCAGGAAAAAACTACTGTATCAGAAAAAACAGATTACAATGCAAATACAATTACAACCACAACTACCACAATTAAAAAATGGTTTCCAGAAATTTCTGATGCAGCTTGGCAAAAATTTGCCGATAAAATGTATAATGAATTTGTAAAAAAATTAAAATCAGACTTAAACGTAGAGGTGATAAATGCAGATAAAATGGTAAACTCTAAAATGTATAAAGACATGAAGCCTATTTTAGATACCGTAACTAAAACGTTTGTAGAAAAAGGTGCTTATGGAACAAAAAGATTTGTAAATACAGGTGAGTTTGATTCTTTTAAAGATTTTAGAATCATTTTTCCGGATGATAGTTTAAATGAAAAATTAATGAAGGAGCTAGGGATAGATGGTTTAGTTGCTGTAACTATAGATTTAGATTTCGATTTAAAATCGGAAGGATTAAATCCAACTATTAAAATTGTTGCTTTTGCTCCAAATGTAAGTTATAGAATGCCAGGAACTTATTTTGAACTTGATGCAAATACCAAAGCGAAAAAGTTAAGTGATGCAAATCAATACAATTCATTAAAAGGCGGTCCAGAAGATGTAGTGTACAAAGTGATGAAAGCAGATGATTTTTTTAATGCATTTACTTTATCTATTAATGAAATTAGAAGAGGAGAAAAAGAAAACCCTGCGTATGAGAAAATCTGGAAAAATAGAGCAAAAAGGAAATAGTTTTACGTTCGGAAAATGAAGATTTAAGTGAGAAAAAAGAAAAAGTAAGAATGAAAAAAGCATCCAAAATTTTGGATGCTTTTTTTAATTTTATATCAGGTACTAATTACTTAGCAGCTGCGTATCTTTTTTCTGCTTCGTTCCAGTTTACAACTTTAAAGAAAGCATTAATATAATCTGGTCTTCTGTTTTGGTAATTTAAATAGTAAGCATGTTCCCAAACGTCTAATCCTAAAATAGGAGTTCCGCCACAAGTAACACCTGGCATTAATGGATTGTCTTGATTTGGAGTAGAACAAACTTCTACTTTTCCTCCTGGAAGCACACATAACCAAGCCCAACCAGAGCCAAATTGTGTAGCAGCAGCTTTAGAAAAAGCCTCAATAAAAGCATCTTTAGAACCAAAAGCAGCTTCAATAGCATCTTTTAATTCTCCAGATAAATAACCTCTATCTTCAGGATTTAAAACCGTCCAGAATAAAGAGTGATTGTAAAAACCACCTCCGTTATTTCTAACAGCGCCATTACTCATGTCTAAATTTGCAAGAATATCTTCAATAGATTTTCCTTCTAATTCAGTGCCTGCAATTGCGTTGTTTAAGTTATTTGTATATCCTTGGTGATGTTTTGTATGGTGTATTTCCATAGTTCTAGCATCAATATTTGGTTCTAAAGCGTCGTACGCGTATCCTAATTCTGGTAATTCAAAAGCCATAATTTTATTTTTTTTTCTGATTTAATTAATAAATGTTCTACAAAATTAACAATTAAAAAATCGATTAACAAGTAGAATAGGTATTGATAATTTATAGTTGAATAGAAAGGATTTATTCTCCAAACTCACGCATAAACTCTTCAACTTTGTCAACCATATTTTTACTTCCGCAAACAAAAGGAACTCTTTGGTGTAATTCTGTTGGCTGAACATCCATTGTTCTGGTGTAACCATCAGAAGATTTTCCTTTTGCTTGTTCTGCAATAAAAGCCATCGGATTACATTCGTATAATAAACGTAATTTTCCGTTAGGATTTCTAGAACCTTTTGGATACATGTAAATTCCACCTTTAATCATATTTCTATGAAAATCAGAAA
>JANQTQ010000104.1 GCA_030731625.1 Polaribacter sp.
AGCCAAACACGTTGCCGATTTTAAAAAGTAAGTAATCATTTTTGTTGATTTTTAATTTGATTGTCTATCACTTTTTTAAGGTCTTCTAATTCTTGAGTTGTTAGATTGGTTTCTTTCGTAAAAAAAGAAGCAAACTGACTTGCAGAATCGTTAAAGAAATTTTTAATCAATCCGTTTACGTGGTTCGAGAAATAATCTGTCTTTTTAATAATAGGATAATATTCTCTAGATTTTCCAAATAATTTGTAATTGATAAAACCTTTATCAGTAATTCTTTTTAATAGTGTTGCTACAGTTGTGGTTGCTGGTTTTGGTTCTGGAAAATCTTCTATTAAATCTTTTAAAAATGCTTTTTTACGTTTCCATAAATATTGCATTAATTGTTCTTCTGTTTTAGATAATTGCATCGATTGTAATTTTGTTCTACAAACATAGAGTAATTATTTTGATTCTACAAACGTAGAATCAAAATAAAGTATTTATTTTTTATACATTTGTTGAACTATAAAAAAAATAGAAATGAAAAAAATACTGTTATTAATAAGTATCATTTTACTTAGCTCATGTGCAACAGCTAAGTTTAAAGAAAAATGGTTAAACGAAGAAGCACCAAATACTTTTAAAGCCAGGTTTGAAACTACGCAAGGTAACTTTGATATTGTGGCAAGAAGGTTGTGGTCTCCAAAAGGCGTAGATCGATTATACCAAATGATAAAAAATAATTATTATACGGATGTTGCTATTTTTAGAGTGGTACCCAATTTTGTTGCTCAATTTGGAATTCATAATGATTCTCTAATCAACAAAAGTTGGGAAAAAGGAATTCCCGATGAACCTGTTTTAGCAAAAAATGATTCCATGTCAATTTCATTTGCTAGAGGCGGAGTTGCTACAAGATCGAATCAGATTTTTATCAATTTAAAAAACAATAAAAGATTAGATACACTTGCTTACTCTGGGGTAACAGGTTTTCCTGTAATAGCAAAAGTAATTGCAGGTAAGGAAAATATCTATAAGTTTTATGATGGTTATGGCGATAAATTAGGCTATAAACAAGATTCAATAACCAAATTTGGAAACAAATTTTTAAGAGAGAAATTCCCAAAAGTAGATTATATAATAAAAGCATATATACTAAAGTAGAATTATTAAAAATGAATAAATTTACAATACTGATTGTACTATCTATCTTCCATTTTTCTTTTTTTGCCCAGCAAAAATTTGAAAAAGAATACAGGGTTAAGCCAAATGAAATTCCTTTAAAATCTTTGCAAATTATAAAAATGTGGAATTTTGAAAAGAAAGTAAAATGGTTTGCAGAAGAAAGTAATGATGGTAAAACCTTTGAAGCAAAAGTGGTTTATAAAAGGGATCGATATAGCATTGAATTTTCTGAAGAAGGTCAAATCTTGGATGTAGAAAAAAAGGTAAAATTTTCTGAATTATCTAGTGAAATTCAGCGTAAAATAAAAGAAAATTTATCTAAAAAGTTTAAAAAATATAGAATTAAGAAAGTGCAAATTCAATATTCAGGAACTGAAACGGCAATTTATAATGAAGTATTTCAATTAAAAACAACTCATGAAAGGGCTAAAATTAATTTTGAGATTATTTTAAAAGCAAAGAAAGAAAATGACTACGCCTTATATGAGATTTTAGCTGATAACAAAGGCATTTTAATAAAAGAATTAAAGTTTAAACAAGAGAGTTCTTTGAATTTAGAGTTTTAAAAAATGAAAAAAATAGTTCCATTTGTATTCCTCTTTTTTTGTGTTGCTAAAGTGTATGGTCAATCTGATTTTGACACAGGTTTTTTACCTAAAGTTGTGCTTTCTACTAAAGTTTCAGATAAAATGAATTGGGTGCATAGTGCAGAATCTAGAGCAATTATTTATGATGATAAGTATCAATTTTCACATAATTTGTTGGACCTTTCATCTATCCTATCTTTGAAAACGAATTTGAATCAATCATTTAATTTTGGATACATTATCCGTTTTAGGAATTCAGAAATAATTCACAGAACCTTTCAGCATTATAATTTTGTAAATCAATTTTCATCCATAAAAGTAGGACATAGATTGGCATTTGAGCAATTTTATCAAACCAAAAAACAAACCACTTTTAGAACGCGTTATCGCGTGAGTGCAGAGAAACCATTGAATGGAGAAAGGGTAGATGTAAAAGAGTTTTATATAAAACTTGGTAATGAATATTTATATGATTTTAAAGCCAATGATTTAGAAATTAGAGTAACACCTAATCTTGGTTTTAAAGCCTCTAAAAAAGATAAAATAGAATTTGGTTTAGATTACAGACTGGGTAGATTTTTAAATAATAACACAAAAAATAATCTTTGGTTTAGAACTACTTGGTATATTTCTATCGATTAAGGTTTTTAGAATAGAGCAAAAAAAACCATCAAAAAAATACTTTTTTTGATGGTTTCGAATTTATTTAGTAAAAGCATTACTTAATTTTAAAAGTAACTTTTCTAGCAAATTGTCTCGCTTTCTGTGATACACTTGCATCTTCACCTCCACCAGAAAAGGAAAGTCTATTTGGATCTATACCAGCTGCAACTAAAATTTCAAAAACACTTTTTGCTCTGTTTTCAGAAAGTTGTAAATTTTTATCAGCATTACCCGTTTCATCTGCAAAGCCAATTAAAAGAGCGCTAACACTTGGGTTATCAATCATAAATTGTTTTAGATAATTTACAGAGTTTAAAGAACCTTCTTGTATCGTTGTTTTATTGGTGTTAAAATACACATTTATATATCCACTGTTTAATAGTTCTCTAATAAAATCTACATTAGAAGAGGTTACAGTATTTGCGTACTTAGAGTTCGACTCTCCTTCTCCTTTTAGAAGATATCTTGTATCTAATTCATAAATTAATGCTTCTTTATTGATGTCAGCTTTTTTAACTAATAAACCAGCGATTACATTTTCGGCAGTACTTAAACGCTTTTTAATATCTAATAATTCATTATTTACATAAACTTCTTCATCTTGCACAAAATCTGCATTTTCTTTGTTTTTTCCTAATGAAATATTTACACCAATTGAAGTATTAAAGATACTAGCGGTAATATTTTCTGCATTACGAGTATTTGCAGCTCCGTCAAATGTTACATCTTGATTATCATGAAATATTGTTGAAAAATCTAAAAATAAAGAAATACGATTTGATAATTTGTATTGTGGTGTAAAACCTACAATAATATTAAATATAGATTCACTATTATCAATAGGTGTTATGGTGTTTAAATTAGACATACCAAAACCAGCATGAAATAAGAAATTAAATCTTTTTGTCCAGCTACTAAATTTAAAAAGATTTCCAGCATTTATAACACCTTCTAAATTTGTTCTGTAATAATTAGCCTTGTATGGTAAACTGCCTTCACCTTCCTTAAATTCATTATAACCTACGTCTAAACGTAAACCGAATTTTTCGTTAAACATATATCTAACACCAAAGTTTGCTTGCCCTGGATCGAATGAGTTAGATCTATATCCATCAGAAAGTGGATTTATAATCCTAGTTACACCAGCACCTAAATCTATTGACCATTTGTTAAATTCTTGTTCTTGTGCATAAAATGCAATTGTGAAGCAAAATAAAAGTGCTCCTAAAATAATTTTTTTCATGTTTTTTTGTTTTATCCCCGTACAAATTTATAACTTTTTTTTATAATAGATAAAATATTATGCAAAGAGTCTGTTATTTAAGTTTAAATGTTGCTTTAAATAGTTAAAAAAGGAAATATATTCGTTTAATTGAATAAATTTCCTTTTTTTAAAGCTAATAATGATTATTTAATCTTAAATCCTTTCGGAGGTTTTGCATCTAAAAAATAGGTTACAAAATAATCCAAACGTTTTCGTATCATTTAGTTTGTCATATTTTTAAACATGTTTTTATTTCGATACAAAATCAAATCAAAATCTTTGTTGGCTTTTATTAAAGTTTCTGTCTCAAACATTGTGTTAGGTAGTATAAACTTCTGCCCATTTGAGCTATTGTAGCTTTATATTCGGTCATTGTAAATTCTTTTTACTCTTTTTTTTGAACAAGAATCAATAAAAAATCATGCAAAAAAAGCAAGAAATTTTAAGTATGATATCTCCTTATTTAAATTTATTGTTTTAATTTTACTTCGATAACTCTGTAAAGTATTTATAAAAATAAGGGATGGTTTCAATACCTTTTAGGTAATTCCAAACTCCAAAATGTTCGTTTGGCGAGTGAATTGCATCAGAATCTAAACCAAATCCCATTAAAATGGTTTTACTTTTTAATTCTTGTTCAAACAAAGCTACAATAGGAATACTTCCTCCACTTCTTTGCGGAATTGGCGTTTTTCCAAACGAAGTTTCATAGGCTTTACTTGCTGCTTTGTAGGCAATCGTATTAATTGGTGTAACATAACCTTGCCCACCATGATGTGGTTTTACAACTACTTTTACAGATGATGGAGCAATACTTTCAAAATGAGTTTTAAACAATTGGGTAATTTCTCTCCAATCTTGATTTGGCACTAAACGCATCGATATTTTTGCAAATGCTTTACTTGCAATTACTGTTTTTGCGCCTTCGCCTATGTAACCACCCCAAATTCCGTTGACATCTAAAGTGGGTCTAATTGCATTTCTTTCGTTGGTAGAATATCCATTTTCGCCATAAACGTCTTCAATCTTTAAAGCATCTTTATATTTTTCTAAAGAAAAAGGTGCTTTTGCCATTTCTGCTCTTTCTTCGGATGATAAATCTTCCACTTTATCATAAAAACCAGGAATTGTAATTCTATTATTTTCATCATGCAAAGAAGCAATCATTTTGGTTAAAATATTAATAGGATTTGCAAC
>JANQTQ010000105.1 GCA_030731625.1 Polaribacter sp.
ATTTACAACCTGATGATCAAATCATTAAAAAAGGGCAACAAATTGGATTGATGATTTTTTCTAGTGATAATAATTATACATTATTACCAAAACCAGGAACTGAATTAACGATTGATCTTCAAGGAACTATAATTACAATTCCGGTTGTTGGTGGCGAAAATGCTTTTAAAAAAGCTATTGAATAGTTTAGAAAGTTAAATGATTAGAGTTTAGAAAACAACTATTAAAAGTTTAATTTTGCGAAATGTTTAATGCGAGAATACCACTAGAAAAAGACGATTATTATCTAAATGAACAAGGTTATAAAGTTTTTACCGAAAAATACCATTTAAAAAGAGGTTATTGTTGTAAAAGTGGCTGTAAACATTGTCCTTTTGGATATGACAAAAAAACAGATAGTTTTAAATAAATAGTGACTTTTTAACCAAAAATGTTTCAAAGTAAAAGAATCTAAAGATAGATACATGATAAAAAGAATTTTAGTTTTAGTAATTGCAATTCAGTTTGTAGGTTGTGCAGAATTGCAAAATGTAATTAATCAATTACCAAATAGTGTTGGCTTAACACAAGAACAAATTGGTAACGGTTTAAAAGAAGCGTTAGATAAAGGAATTGAAAATCAAGTTTCTAAATTAACATCACAAGATGGTTTTTATAAAAATGATTTAGTTAAAATTTTATTACCAGAAGAATTACAAGCTGTAGATAACGGTTTACGTAAAATTGGTTTAGGTAATTTAGCGGATGAAGGAATTAAAGTTTTAAACAGAGCTGCAGAAGATGCTATAAAAACAGCAACTCCAATTTTTGTAAATGCTGTTAAAGAGATCACATTTAATGATGCCAAAAATATTTTATTAGGTGAACAAAATGCTGCAACAAGTTACTTACAAACTAAAACTTCAGAAAGCTTATATAGCAGTTTTAGTCCGGTTATAAATGACTCTTTTTCTAAAGTTGGCGCAGACAAAGTTTGGGCTAATTTAATTACGAAATACAATTCGATTCCTTTTGTTTCTAGAGTAAATCCAGATTTAACAGGCTATGTTACCAACCAAGCTTTAAAAGGTGTTTTTACAATGATTGCAGTTGAAGAAAAAGGTATTAGAGAACAAGCAGGTTTAAGAACTTCGGCTTTATTAAAGCAAGTTTTTGCACTGCAAGATAAATAGAAAAATAATACATTTAAAAATTTTAAAGCTTCACTATTACATAAATAGTGAGGCTTTTTTTAGTTTGTATGGTTCTTGTATAGGTTCTTTATTAGATGATAGCTACTATGAGAACCTATCTTTGTGAATTCAACTTAATCACAAAAACATGCGAAATTTATTTACGCTACTTGCCATTACTTTTATAACATCAATTTTTTCTCAACAAACTGTAGAAGACGATTTTGAAGGCAATGGCACAATAACAAATTGGTATGGTGATAATTGTGGCATGGACAACACATTTTCAAACCCTTTTAAAGAAGAAATAAACACCTCTAATACCGTTCTTAAATACACAGATGATGGAGCGCAATATGCTAATGTTCAATTTGAAATTCCTGTTACTTATAATTTAACTACGAACAACACTTTTTCCCTTAAAATTTATGTACCATCAAATAGCTTAACGGGCGCTCAAAACAATCAAATTTCGCTAAAATTACAAAGTACTGCTATTGCCGCTTCTTGGTCCACTCAATCAGAAATCATAAAACCTATTGTCTTAAATAAATGGCAAACCATCACTTTTGATTTTGCAAATGATAATTACATAAACTTAGATGCAAACTCTGCAAATCCAATTACTAGAACCGATTTTGATAAAATTGTACTTCAAGTAAATGGCGAAGATAATACTAGTAAAGTTACCGCATATATTGATGATTTTTTATATGATGGAACTATCAATTCAAACAACAACACAGATCAAGACCCAGTTTTTGACAACCTAGTTTGGGCTGATGAGTTTGATGGTTCTGGTGCTGTAGATAGTAACAATTGGTTTCTACAAACAAAACCAATTCAGGGAGCAAATTGGGCAAATGGTGAAATACAACATTATACAGACAGAGTTAATAATGCTTATGTTAGTAATGGAACTTTAAAAATAGCAGCCAAAAAAGAAGTGTATACAAACTACGGAACTACAAAAAATTATACTTCTGCAAGATTAAATTCTAAATTCGCTTTTACCTATGGTAAAATAGAAATAAAAGCTAAAATGCCTTTTGGAGTTGGCACCTTTCCTGCACTTTGGATGTTAGGACAGAATATTACAGAAGATGGTGGTTATTGGGCTTCGACTCATGGAACAACAAGCTGGCCAGATTGTGGAGAAATCGATATTATAGAACATTGGGGAAGCAATCAAAATTATGTTTCTAGCGCATTACACAACAGATCTAGTTTTGGCAACACTACTAACAAAGGCGGTAGAGCCATTAATAATGCTTCTACTGACTTTCATATATATACATTAAATTGGAATGCAACTAAAATGACTTTTAGTGTAGATGGTATTGTACATTATGTGTACAATCCAGAAAATAAAAATAATCAAAATTGGCCTTACGATGCGCCACAATATTTATTATTTAATGTAGCAATCTTGCCAGATATAGCTAGTAATTTTACAGAAAGTGCCATGGAAATAGATTACGTTAGAGTATATCAAGAAGCTACTGCTTCTGTTTTTGAAATTGATAATTTAACCGATGTAACAGTATATCCAAATCCTGTAAATGATAAATTAACTATTAAAATACCTAATATTCAAGATTCATCAAAAGTTATTTTATACAGCATTACTGGAAAAAAATTATATACATATCACCAAAATTCAACGAAACAAACTCATGATTTTTCTTTCTTAAAAAAAGGAATCTACTTGTTAAAAATTGAAACTGATTCCGAAGCTAAGTTTATTAAAATCATTAAAAATTAAAGACCCTTTTTTGACTACTATTTATTTTGAATTGATTGTTTTTTGAATCCTTTTTTTCGCTATATTTACTAAAATAATCCCCCAAAAAAAATAGTATGTACAACAAAAGTCACCTTAGCCGTTTTAAAAAACACCTGCAAAAAAGACACATTGAGCTCATTGAAAAGTCTAATGATTATAGATTTGTAGACGAAGCAATTAGTGATTTGGCTGCGTTTAAAGCTATGAAACTGAATGAAAAACTGAATCAATTAAGCTATTTAGACTAAACGTATTGTTTAAAATTCTTCAGAAAAAAAATTCCTTAATAATTATATTCCCTTTCTATTTCTTTAAATCTTAAGATATAGAATTACTTAGTCTTTTTTTTTTGATAAATTATCTAAAATAAAACCCTATACACTAGGTAGACAAGATGTGGCTGAGTTAATTTTAGATGAAGATAAAAATTAAGAAGTTATTTTTAAACTTTATGAAATCGTAAAAGCTTTGCAAAAATCAACAAGTAAGTTTACACTTTTAGCAAGTTTTTATGTTGCAGCCCACAGTTTCATTAAAAAAATCTTTTTTTTTAATGAAGACTTTTAAAATAATCGAATGCTTTTAACAATCTACTTCCTGTCCAAGAAAACATTTCTCCATCAACAAGAATTGCCTTAGCTTTAGAAGTGAGTTTTTCTATTTCTAAGATATGACCTTTGTTAAAAGGAAAAGGTTCAGAAGACAATAAAATTAAATCAAGCTGATCGTTTAATTTCATTTCTTCAAAATTCACTTCAGGATAACGTTCTTTGTTTTGATAACTATTATCAAACTTGTTTAATTGTAATAAATGATTGATAAAAGTAGTATTTCCTACTGCCATCCAAGGATCTTTCCAAATAAAATACACTACTTTTTTTGTTTCTTTATTTTTAATGAATTGAGTAAATTCTGTGAGTTTAAGATTAATCTCGACACAAATTTCTAAGGCTTTATTTTCAACAGAAAATAGCTTTCCGTATTGTTTTATAAGTTCTAAATTATCATCAATAGTAAAAATATCAGAAACATGGATAGGTGCTATTTTTGAGCAGATTTCTACAATTTCTTTACTGTTTTCTTCTTTGTTACAAAGAATTACATCTGGCTCTAAAGCTTTAATTTTTTCAGCATGAATACTTTTTGTACCTCCAACAATTGTTTTGGTTTGTTTTAAACGCGCAGGATGAATACAGAATTTTGTGATTCCAACAATTGCATCTTCTAAACCTAAATCCACCAATAATTCCGTTAAACTTGGCACAAGACAAACAATGCGTTTGGGTGTTTTTTTAAACTCGAGAATTCTGCCGATTTGATCTTGAACCTGCATCAAATTATAGATTTAAAATAGCAGCCATTTCTTTTTGTAACTCTTGTGCTTTTATAGCAGCAATTTGAGCAAAATCAGCAGCATTTGAAGCGTAAATAATTCCCCGAGAAGAATTAATAAGTAGTCCAATATTTTCTGATAAACCATATTTACAAACGTCTTGTAAATTACCTCCTTGAGCACCAACCCCAGGAACTAATAAAAAAGAAGTAGGAACAATTTTTCTAATTTCTTTAAAATATTCTGCTTTTGTAGCACCCACAACATACATTAAGTTTTCGGCATTTTTCCAATTTTTAGAAGTTTCTAAAACCTGTTTATACAATTCCTTTTCACCCACTTTTTTAGTTTGAAAATCAAACGCACCTTCGTTAGAAGTTAACGCTAACATAATTGTATGTTTATCTTTAAAAGCTAAAAAAGGTTCTAAAGAATCTTTACCCATGTATGGCGCAACCGTAACAGAATCAAACGCTAAATCTTCAAAAAAAGCTTTTGCATACATGGTAGATGTATTGCCAATATCTCCTCTTTTAGCATCTGCAATTGTAAAAATTTCTGGATACTTTTTATTGAT
>JANQTQ010000106.1 GCA_030731625.1 Polaribacter sp.
CATCAATCTCTCTTACAATTTGCCCTTTTGCAATTCCTCCCATTGCAGGATTACAACTCATTTGTGCAATATTTTGCAAATTCATTGTAATTAATAAAGTATGCGCACCCATGTTTGCAGCAGCAGCAGCAGCTTCACTTCCTGCATGACCTCCACCTACTACAATTACGTCATATGTTGTTGAAAATAAACTCATTATCTTATGGTTCCACGTGAAACCCTTTGTTTTATTAATTTGAATATCAATTATTTAACAGCTTTAAAGCTGCATTTTCTGCACTTCTCATTAGTTTTACTTCCTCTTCAGATTTATCTTTAAAACCCATGTAATGCAAAACACCATGAATCATTACCCTTTGTAACTCATCATCAAAAGAAACATTATATTCTTTTGCATTTTCAGTAACTCTTTCTATAGAAATAAAAATATCTCCATTAATTAATTTCCCTAAAGAATTATCAAAACTAATAACATCTGTTAGGGTGTCATGCTGTAAAAATTCTACATTTAATTTTAAGAGATATTCATCATCACAAAAGATATAGTTAATTTCACCAACCTCAAATCCATTATTTGAAGCTACTTCTTCAATCCAATTTTCTAGTAGTTTTTCATCTTTTAATTCGAAAGATGTTTCGTAATTATATTCAACCATATTACTCTTTCTTGATGTCAGAAAAATATTCTCTAACTTTAATTTTATAATTTTGCTGCAAAGGTAATGATTGTCTATTTAATATTTCTATTTGATTATAAAACTGCTTTTTAAACTCCAATTGTTTTAAATAATTCTTTTCAGATTCTTTTTTATTAGAACTAGATTTTCGTTTTTTATCTTCTCCTTGTTCTAAAACAGCTTTGTCTAATTTTAATAATTCGTAATTTAAGTTTTGCATTTTTTGAAGAGTTGCAGCATTAAATCCTTTCTCAAGAATATCATTTTCTAATTGCTCCATCGTTTTTAAAGCTTTTTTTGCCGCAGCATTTTCACCAGGTTTTCCTCCTTCACCCTCTTTAATTGCATTCTGTAATTCTTGTCTTAATTGAGTTTGTTGTTTGTAAATTTCATACAGTTCACCGTCTAAATCATCATTAGAACTACCTTCACTTTCACCTTGTTTATTTCCATTTTTACCAGATTTACCATCTTTTCCTTTCTCACCCTTTTCTCCTTTTTCTCCAGGTTTTCCATTTTGATCAGGTTTTTCTCCTTCTTCACCTTCGCCCTTTTGTTCACCTTTTTTCATTCCGTCTTTCATTTTTTCTGAAAGACCTTCTTGCTTTTTAATTAAATCTGGTAAACTAAAACCTTCGCCTTTTCCTTTTTTTCCTTTACCCATTTTCATCGACATGTTTTCTTTCATGCTGTTTAAAACATTACTTAAATAATCTGCCAAATTGTTTGTTGACGTCATTACATAACGTTGATTAGAGATACCTTGAGGAAAACTATTCTCAGAAAAATTCTCTAAGGATTGTTCTAAATTATAATGAACAGAAGATAAATCATTTTGAATTGTATTTGAAATTTTTGGCAGACGAATGGAAAGCACATATAAACTATCATCTATATGTTCAAAGTATTTTTTAATTTCGTTTTGCTTTTTTAAGTCTTTTCCAAAATCAGGATGCGTAGTAGAAGTCTCAGAAAACTTATTCATTAATTGTTCTTGTTGAAAAGAAAAAATAACCAAATTCTCTAAAATTTTTCTAAGATCATCCATATTTTCTTCCATAGATTCTCCTTCCATTTCCATCATTTGTTGTTGCATTTTAGCACTCATCTCTTTCATTTTTTTGGATGATTGCTTCTGACTTTTTTTAGCTTCTTGCTTTTTATTCTCTTTTAAATTTTCTTCGGATTTTTTAAGTTCTTCATCAATCACATTTTTATCATCATCAACATCTGGCAACTCCATCGGTTTTTTTAACTTTTCATTATCCTTATCAAGCTCTTCTAATTCCTTCTTAATTTCTTCAAATTCTTTTTTAATTTGCTTTTGATCTTCTAAAGTATCTTCGAATTTTTTTTCTAATTCATCTTGTTTTTTTGATAACTCTTCAATCTTGTTTGCAATTTGCATCGTCTTTTGTTCAACATAAAAACGTTTTACCATTTCCAACATTTTTTCCAAACTACGCTGTTGTTGTTTATTTTGTTGAGCCAATTCCTTAGCTTTATCAATCAAATCTTCTTTGTTTAGTTTTTCGGATAATTTCTGAATTTCATCTAACAACTTTTGTTGCTTATCCAGCTTTTTTAATTCTTCAATTCGTTGTTTTAAATCGTCTTTTTTTTCTTGAATACTTTCATTCTCTTCTTTTTTCTCATCTAAATTTTGTTGCAATTGATCGGTTTGACGATCCATCATTTGCTTATATTGCTCTTGACGTTTTATAAAATTATCAACTTTCTTTTTATCATTCCAATTAATATCTTTCTTATTTTGTAAATCTTGCTGAATGGTTTCTAATTGCTCTTGTTGCTTTTTTTGCTTTTGAATAGAATTTTCTAAATTATTAATGGTTTGTTTTTGTTCTTGCAACAACTCCTCTTCTACTTCATCCGCAGTTTTTTGTCTATACTTAAAAATAGTACTTTTTGCACTTTTATTTCCATTAACAGCATCATTATCAAATACTTGAAAATACATTTCGTAATTGATTCCTGTTTTTAAATTTAATCCATCAGGAAATTGATAGAAAAATGTTTGAATATTCTCTTTAGTTATCTGTAAATCAAACTTTTGTAAACTACTTGGATTCTTTTCATCATAATACACCAATTGCAATTTCTTTAATCCATAATCATCAGAAATCTGACCAGCAAATTGAGCAACTCCTCTCGAAATACTATCAATATTTGAAGTTACAGAAATCATTGGATTTTCATCTTTTACAACATCCACAGAAAACTGTAAATTCTCAAAATCTTTTAAATTTTTGTTGGATGATGAAATTTTATAGCCAAAAGCATTTTGAATACGTTTTGATAATCCGTAACTATCTTTAGACAAACTTTTAAAAAGTTCTCTTTTTTGATTGCTGATAAAAGCCACAGAATCTGTTTGATCAGTTTTTACATTCCAAGTAATATTCGTTCCTTCTGGAACAATTAAATTTCCAGAATTCTGAATCGTTTCATTCCTCCTACCTAAATAACTTGGATACTTTAATTCTAAGGAAATAGAATTTATAGTTGGCGTACCAATTACGTTTAGCTGATACTCTTGAGACTGAATTCCGTTTGCTTCCAAATAAAAAATAACGGATTCTTGCACATCAGAAAACGAATACGAAAAAGTATTATTTCCATTATTTTGTAAATAATATTGCTGATTATTAAAAATGATTTTAGCTTCACTAGGCACAACTTTTCCAATTGTTTTAACCGAAATAGAAATCGGTTTTCCTTGGATAACATTTAAATCAGCATTTAATAAAGAAAACAAAAACGGCGCTGGTGGATTATATGCTGTTCGATAATGCACAACACGTTCTAAACTTTGAGTTAACGCACTTTTATTACCCGTAAAAAAACTGATTGCAAAAATTAAAACAGGAACAATTGCATATTTTAAATATTTTTTATTTTGTGTAAAGTCAATGGCTTTTAAAAAGGGAATTGGTGCAATTTCTTCTGACTTTTGATTGATGCTTGCCAAAATTAAATCTGAGTCAGTTGAACTTTCTTTAAGTTGTAAAATGTTTAACAACTTGTCTTGCACTTCTGGAAAATGATTTCCAATAATTTTTGAAGAGTCTTGTAAAGAAATTCCTTTTCGTAAACCAATTAATTTAAAAGTCGGAATTACAATAAAGCGAATTAATAAAAAAACTTCAACAATAATAAAGACCCAAAATAAAATGGTTCTTGCAGTTGGTTTTAACCACAAAAAATATTCTAAAAACAAGGTGAAAAAAAGATACAAGAATCCTAATGAAAGAAATAAAATTGTGCCTTTTATTAGTTCATTTAAATAATACTTTCGCGTAAATTGATGTAGCTTTTGCGTTATTTTTTTGTATCCATCCATAATTAACTACTAAAAATACTGTTTTCGAAGTAATTTACAATCAAAAATATGTTAAATAGATTTGTAAGTAAATTAAAAATGAAACAACTAATTATTTATAATCATTTAATTAAGTTTGATAAAAAAGTATTTATTATGAAAAACATCACCAAACTTTTATTTTTATTCATCAGTATTTCAGTGTTTTCTCAAGGACCTTGGACACAAGAAAAAGGTAAAGTTTACACACAACTTTCTTTTACAACAATACCAACTTATAATGAATTATTTGGCGATCCAGATTATACAATTTCTGGAAAAATAGCTGATAATACCATCCAATTTTATAGTGAATATGGTTTATCAAACAAAACAACGTTACTTGTAAATCTTCCTTTAAAACTAATTACAATAAATGGTTTTCAAAATCCTGCAATAGACTGTATTGGAGAATGTTCACAAGATTATAACAAAACTAGTTTAGGAAATATCGAAATCGGTTTAAAACATAATTTTTACAATAAAACTTGGTTACTTTCTGGTCAACTTTCTATGGAAGCAAATACGGGTTCCTTTGATGGGAATTCAGGAATAAGAACTGGTTATGATGCATTCACTTTTTCGCCACTTTTTATAGCCGGAAGAAGTTTTAGCAAATCCTATCTACAAACATTTATGGGTACAAATATTAGAACAAATAACTACAGTTCTAACTTTAAAATTGGAGGAGAATATGGCAGTAAAATTTCTAAAAATATTTGGTTAATTGGTTTTTTAGATATTTCAAAATCGTTTAAAAATGGCGATATAGTTTTGCCAATAACAAATTTAGCAACTGGTTTGTACGTAAATGATCAAGAATATGGTGTTTTAGGTATAAAAGCTATTGGAGAATTTTCTGATAATTTTGGAGTTACAGCAAGTTTACCAGCAGCATTTTTTGGTAATAATGTTGCGAAACAATTGGCTTTGTCTTTTGGAGTTTATAAGAAGTTTTAAGTTAAAAATAGACACAAATTTCAGGCATTATCACAAATTTATAGGATATTGATACACTTATATCAGTGAAATATAATAAAGTAAAATCACTAATATAAAATAATTTAGACCTCACAAGTTTTGAAAACTTGTGAGGTCTTTTCGCTTTAAAAACTTAAATTAATGAATTGGTGACTAATTTTTATAGAAAAACTATATTTGCAGCTTTAAAACAAGAAAAAAATGGAATCTAATGTACGCGTTCGTTTTGCACCAAGTCCTACAGGACCTTTACATATTGGTGGTGTAAGAACAGCTTTATATAATTATTTATTTGCTAAAAAATATAACGGAACTTTTATTTTAAGAATAGAAGACACAGACCAAACACGTTATGTTGCAAATGCAGAACAATATATAATAGACTCTTTAGAATGGTGTAATATTCCGTTTGATGAAGGTCCAGGAAAGAATGAAAAATTTGGTCCTTATCGTCAATCAGAACGTAAAGAATTGTATAAAAAATATGCTGATATCTTAATAGATTCTGGTTGGGCATATTATGCTTTTGATACTTCAGAAGCTTTAGATGCAGAAAGAAAAGGGCACGAAGAAGAAGGAAAAACCTTTATTTACAATTGGCATAATAGAGAAAAAGGTCGTTTGGTAAATTCGTTGGTTTTAACTGCTGATGAAGTGCAAACTAAAATAAATGCTGGCGAAAATTATGTTATCCGTTTTAAATCTCCACAAGATGAAATTCTAAAAATGGAAGATGAAATTCGTGGTAATATTACCATCGATACCAATACGTTAGATGATAAAATTTTGTTTAAAAGCGATGGAATGCCAACCTACCATTTAGCAAATATTGTTGATGATCATTTAATGGAAATTAGCCACGTAATTCGTGGTGAAGAATGGTTGCCTTCTATGCCATTGCACATTTTATTATACAGAGCTTTTGGTTGGAATGCACCAAAATTTGCACATTTACCATTAATTTTAAAACCCGTTGGAAAAGGAAAGTTAAGTAAACGTGATGGCGATAAATTAGGTTTTCCAGTGTTTCCTTTAGCGTATACAAATGATGAAACCAATGAAGTTTCACGTGGCTATAAAGAAGATGGTTATTTTGCAGATGGTTTTATAAATATGTTGGCTTTTTTAGGATGGAATCCTGGAACGGAACAAGAAATTTTTTCTTTGGATGAATTGGTACAATCTTTTGATTTAAAACGCGTTAGTAAATCTGGAGCCAAGTTTAATCCGGATAAAACAAAGTGGTTTAATCAGCAATATATGCAATCTAAATCTGATGCAGCATTAACTGATTTATATCTACCAGTTTTATCAGAAAAAGGCATTTCTAAAGATAAAGAATTTGTTCAAAAAGTAGTTTCATCAATCAAAGAAAGAGCTGTTTTTGTTACTGATTTTTGGGATTTATCAAGCTTCTTTTTTGAAACTCCAACAGAATTTGATGAAAAAGCAGCAAACAAAAACTGGAAGCCTGAAACTGCCCAATTAATGCAAGAATTAGCTCAAGTTATTTCTAATGTTGAAGATTTTTCATCAGCAAATACAGAAAAAGAAATTAAAGAATGGATTACAGCTAAAGAAATTGGTTTTGGTAAAGTAATGCAACCTTTACGTTTAGCTTTAGTTGGTAAATTAGCAGGACCACATTTGTTTGATATCATTGCAATGATTGGTAAAGTAGAAACTATAAATAGAATTGAAAACGCAATAAAAAACCTATAATCATGAAAAAATTACTGTTACTACTAATTTTAGGTTGTGCATTTACAGCAGAAGCACAATATGGAAACGGATACGGAACTAATCAAAGACGCCGTCAAAGTGATATGATGCAAACACAAGAAAAAGCACCAGAACCTAATTTTGAGATTGAAAAATATCTAGGAATAGTAGTTTATGATATAGAAAAAGCGGCAAAAAAATCTAAAGTAAAATTAGCCTCAAAAGAAGGAAAATTATTTACTAAAACCTTAACAGATTATAATAAAGATCTTAAAGACATTACAAGAATTAACAGCTTTTTACTTAGAAGTACAAAAGAAATGGTAGAAAATTATCAAAAAAGTGCGGCAAAAAGTGGTGATTTTTCGAATCGTACAGAAGTTTTAAAAACAATGAACGAAAATTTAGAACCTTTAAGTAATACGCTTAAAATGGAGGATAAAAAATTAGACGCTACAATGAAAAACATCCTTTCTGAAAAACAATATAAAAACTGGATTAATTATAATAAAAAATTAAATAAAATTTTTCCGAAAGAAGATGAATAATAAATCTTAAAAAGATTTAAAAAACCCTGTAGAAATATATTTTACAGGGTTTTTTTATATTAAAATGTAACATTTTTATAAAGCTGCGTCCAATAAATAACTACTTTAATTCAGTATCTTTACGTAAATCAATTATTAACAATTAAAAAACAATTATATGCCACCTATTTTACTTATTATTTTAGCAATTGGAGCACTCATTATATTTGCTTCCTTTTTTATAGTGAAACAACAAACTGCTGCAATTATTGAAACGTTTGGGAAATTTACAAGTATCCGTCAATCTGGTTTTCAATTAAAAATTCCTGGAATGCAAAAAGTTGCCGGAAGATTGAGTTTAAAAATTCAGCAATTAGATGTAATTATAGAAACTAAAACGTTGGATGACGTTTTTGTAAAACTTAAAGTATCTGTACAATATAAAGTAATCTATGAAAAAGTATATGATGCTTTTTATAAGTTAGATTATCCTCATGATCAAATAACTAGTTATGTTTTTGATGTTGTAAGAGCAGAAGTACCAAAAATGAAATTAGATGATGTTTTTGTAAAAAAAGATGACATTGCTATCGCTGTAAAAACAGAATTGAATGATGCAATGATGGAATATGGTTTTGATATTATTAGAACTTTAGTAACTGATATTGATCCAGATGCGCAAGTAAAAATAGCAATGAACAGAATTAATGCTGCAGAAAGAGAAAAAGTAGCTGCACAATATGAAGGAGACGCACAACGTATTTTAATTGTAGAACGTGCAAAAGCAGAAGCAGAAAGCAAGCGTTTACAAGGACAAGGTATTGCAGACCAAAGACGAGAAATCGCACGTGGTTTAGAAGAGTCTGTAGACGTTTTAAACAGAGTTGGTATCAACAGTCAAGAAGCATCAGCTTTAATCGTTGTAACGCAACATTATGATACTTTACAATCTATTGGTAGTGAAACCAACAGTAACTTAATTTTATTACCAAACTCGCCACAAGCAGGTAGCCAAATGTTAAATGATATGGTTGCAAGTTTTACGGCAAGTAATCAAATTGGTGAGGCAATGAAAAATCCGAAACCTAAAAAGAAAGAGTAAAAATTAATAAATAATCAGTAAAAACGATAAAAAAGAAGTAATAATTAATATTACTTCTTTTTTTTGTGTTATATTAAGAATAATTTATAATTTTTAACAAATTGTTTAAGTCAATCTTATTTTTTCTTAAAAAACCTTTTAATTTAGAACCATTTATAGCTAATAAATTAATTTTAAGTTTATTACATGGTCTTTTTATAATTCTGTTTCTAAATATTTTTAAACCTTTTAATTTAGATGTATTAAAGGAATATTTATTTGGATACACTATTGTAATTGGTGTTTTAACCTTTATAATTCCTTTATTATTATTTTTATTTTTAGAAAAAATAAAATTTAAAAATTGGTCAATTTATTCCTTTTCAATTTTAATGTTTTTTTTTTACAATACTCTATAGTTTAGTTCTTTGGTATTTTAGTGGTATTTATAAAGATCTTTATGGATTAATTAAACTTAATTTTATTCTTTTTTATAAGTATTCATCTTCTTTAATTATTATTTCAATACTATTTATGCTGATTGTAAATGAAAAATTATTAAAAAAAGAAAAAAATTATAACAAAATAATTGATGAAATAACAATCTATTCAGAAAATAAGAAAGAAAAGTTAACGATACATATTGATAAATTAATTTACATTACAATTGATGGTAATTATGCAAGTTTCTTTTTAGATACAACAAATGGTGTAAAAGAATTAATTTTAAGAAATACATTAGCTAATATTTTAAAACAACTAAAAGACTATCCTTTTATAGTTAGATGTCATAAATCTTATATTATTAATTCTTTATTTTTCAATAAAATTAAAGGGAATGCCAGAGGTTATTTTTTAAAATCTAAAAACATTGAATCTAAAATTCCTGTATCTAGAAGTTTCAATAAAAAAGAATTAGTAGACTTACTAAAAAAATAAGTTCCCATTTACCCCAAAACCGTATTAAATAACCCTTTTTCACTATTTTATTATGTATATATAGTATAATTTTATAATTTTGAATAGGTTAATTTAAATTGAAATATTGGGGGATATTTTAATTTAATAACTAAAAAGCTCAATTTGTTTATAACAAATTGAGCTTTTAAATTTTATTAAAATAATTTAGATTACTTTTTTTCTTCAGAATCTTCTTTACTTTCTCTTGCAGCGTTTTTAAACTCTTTAAGTCCGCCACCTAAACCTTTCATTAATTCTGGTATCTTTTTGCCACCAAACATTAATAAAACCAAAACAACAATTATTGCTATTTGCCAAGGTCCTACAATTCCTAAATATATAGATAAGCTATTCATAATTTTTTTTATTTGATACTACAAATATACAAAAAGGTTTTTATTAATCTCTTTTTTGAATAATTCCTCCAATAACTTTTTTATCCTTTACAACATCCGGATTTCCTTTGTAAAAAATAGAACCTCCAAAACTAACTTTGGCATTTAAAGTATCGCCAGCTAAAATTTCTGCTCTTGCTCCTGTACCAGAAGAAACCGTTGAATTAGATGAAGCGTCTAATGAAAAACCATTATAAACACCATATAAATCTACATCAACATCTTGATTTTTTGTGCTTCCTGTTAATTTTATGATTCCACCAGATGAGGCTCTAACATTTAGATTTTTAGTTTTAACAACTAAATTTATAAATGCTCTTTCTTGCGCATTTACTTCTAATTTATCTTGTTTAATTTCTTTTCCGGTAATTGTAGCACCTTCATTAGCATCCACAACATCTATAACAGCATTGTAATACAACTTTATTAAAACTTGACCATTAGCAGCATTATTTTCTGGTTTTAAAGAAAAAGGTAAAGATAATTTTAAAGTACCATCTACGTTTTTAACTTTAACAATTTCAGATTTTTCTCCTGTAATTTCTAACTTTTGTTCGGTAGATTTAATTAACTCTACTTCTATACCATTGAACACTTTTAAGATTGTAAAATCTCCTAAATTAGTAGTTACAGTAGTTTGTGCTAAAAAATTATAACTAATTAATAAAGCACCTATAAAAATTATTTTTTTCATTATTTTAAATTTAAGTAGTCTTAAAACAAAAAGCATACCAGTATAAAGACTTTTTTTATTATATATTGTTTCAAAGATGAAAAAAATACGTCCACAGACGTATTTTTAAAATAGTATTCTATGTGTATTTTAAATTATTCTTCTATCAAATTAAAATCTAAATGTTTACGTTCTAAATCTGTGTTTTTAACACGAATTTTAACTTCATTTCCTAATTGATAAATATGTTTAGTAGACTGACCAACAATAGCATATTGTTTTTCATCAAAAATATAATAATCGCTTTTTATATCTCTAATTCTAACCATTCCTTCACATTTATTCGATGAAATTTCTACGTAAATTCCCCATTCTGTAACACCAGTAATTACACCATCAAAAACTTCATCTTTATGATCTTGCATGTATTTAACTTGCATGTATTTAATAGAATCTCTTTCTGCTTTAGATGCTAATTCTTCTCTTTTAGATGAATGTTTACACTTTTCTTCATAAGGATCTGCTTTTGGACTTTCTCCGCCATCTAAATAGTGCTGAAGCAATCGGTGTGTCATAACATCTGGATAACGTCTAATTGGCGATGTAAAATGGCTGTAATAATTAAAAGCCAATCCATAATGACCAATATTTTGAGTTGTATACACTGCTTTAGACATGGTTCTAATCGTTAAAGTTTCTATCATATTAGATTCTGCTTTACCATGAACATCGCTTAAAAGCTTGTTTAAAGAATCTGATGTAGTTTCTTTAGATTCTGTATTTATTTTATATCCAAATTTGCTAATGATGTTTTGTAATGATGCTAATTTTTCATCATCTGGTTCATCATGAACTCTGTAAATAAAGGTTTTATTAGTTGCTTTTCCTTTAGAAAATCCTATAAATTCAGCTACTTTTCTATTAGCTAATAGCATAAATTCTTCAATTAATTTATTAGCATCTTGAGATTCTTTAAAGTAAACGCCAACAGGATTTGCGTTTTCATCTAAATTGAACTTCACTTCTACCCTATCAAAGGAAATTGCACCTTCTTTCATTCTTTTTTTACGAAGAATTTTTGCTAGTTCATCTAACTTTAAAGTTGCTTCTACAATTTCTGGAGTAACTACATATTCCTTATCAATAATAGAAATATCAACAGGCATTGTGTAAGGTTTAATTTCATCAGATAAAGTACAATTTTCTATGATTGATTGTGCTTCTTCATACGCAAAACGTTGATCTGAATACGTAACCGTTCTACCAAACCATTCACCAATAATTTGTGCTTTTTGATTGATTTCAAACACCGCAGAAAAAGTTAATTTTTCTTCATTTGGTCTTAAAGAACAAACGCCATTACTTAGCATTTCTGGTAACATGGGCACTACTCTATCAACCAAATAAACAGAAGTTGCTCTTTTATAAGCTTCATCATCTAAAATAGTTTTTGGTTGCAAATAATGCGAAACATCAGCAATATGAATTCCTATTTCGAAATTACCATTTTCTAATTTTGTGAATGATAATGCGTCATCAAAATCTTTTGCATCTTTTGGATCTATCGTAAACGTTAAATCTTTACGCATATCTCTACGTTTTGCAATTTCTGCATTCGTAATTTCTATGGATAAATTTCCTGCTTCTTTTTCTACTTCTGGTTCAAATTCATAAGGCAAATCATATTCTAATAAAATAGAATGCATTTCTGTATTATGATCTCCTGGTTTACCTAAAACGGTTGTAATTTTACCAAACGGATTTTTAGAATTTTCTGGCCAATCTGTAATAGTAGCTTGCACTTTATCGCCATCTTTAGCGCCATTAATGTTGTTTTGCGATATAAAAATATCTGCATACATTTTATTACTATCTGGTACAACAAAACCAAAGTTTTTACTCATTTGTAAAACACCAACAAACTCAGTTTTTGAGCGTTCTAAAATTTCTACAACATCTGCTTCTAGTTTCTTACCGTTACGTTTTGTGTACACATATGCTTTTACTGTATCTTGATGTAAACCTTTACCTAAGTTAATATTAGGAATAAAAATATCATCTTCATAGTCATCAGTAATAAAATATCCATTTCCATTAGAAGTAATATCTAAGGTACCAACAGAATATTTTCTATCCTTATTAATTTGATATTTTCCTCTATCTACTTCTTTAATTTTTTTTAATGCAGTTAATTCTGCTAGTTTCTTTAAAATTTGAGTTTTACCATCAGTATCAGAAACCTTTAATTTGCCAGCAATTTGTTTATAATTATAAAATTTTGTGCTGTCTTCGTTTAAAATTTTAAAAATATTTTTAGTTAAGTCTTTTACAACATTCCCTTTCTTTTTAAAAATTTTCTTCTTTTTTGTCATTAATTCTTACTTCTTATTATATGTTACCAAATTACAATTTTTTATGGTGATTAACTATTAAAAAATAGTTATCAAAACTATTATTGTATTTTGGCTTTTTAAATTATTATTTATGTCTAATTCTTGGTTTATAATTGCAAATCCTACTTCTGGAAATCGGAATTTTTCTAAACAATGGAAGGAAATTCAACAATTACTAACTGCAAAGAAAATAGACTTTTCTGTTGCTTTTACACAATTTTCTAAACACGAAATTAAATTGGTTGATACCGCAATTAATCAAGGTTTTAGAAATATTATTTCGATTGGTGGAGATGGAACACTACATCATGTAGTTAACGGAATAATGCTGCAAAGATATGTAAAAACTTCTGATATAACTATTGCAGTAATTCCTTTAGGAACTGGCAATGATTGGATAAAGACTTACAACATCCCAAATAATATAGAAAAAGCGATAGAAATCATCCATCAGAAAAAAACAATTTTACAAGATATTGGCGTTTTAGAATCCGATAATAAAACCACTACTTATTTTAATAATGTAGCTGGTTTAGGTTATGATGGCTACATTGTTAACAAAATACATTCTTTTAAAAAATTTGGTGCTATTGCCTATTTATTAGCAGGAATTTCTGGTTTGTTATTTTATAAAAAATCTAATTTTAAAATTATTTTTGATGATAAAATAATAGAAACCAACTGTTTAATGACTTTATTCGGAATTTGTAAATTTTCTGGTGGCGGTATGCAGTTTACAAAAGATGTAAATCCTTTAGATGGTTTGTTTGATATTACAATTGCTAAAAATCTTAATTTTATTGATTTAATCTACAATATTAAAAAATTACATAACGGAAATATTGTACAACATAAAAAGGTTGAAACTTATAAAACCAAAGAAATTACTGTAATTCCACAAACTACAAAACCTTTTATTCAAGCTGATGGAGAATTAGTTGGTACAGGAAAAGTTACAGCTAAAATTATAGAAAAAGCGGTGAATTTTGTTGTTAGCTAAAAAATATTTCTTTAAAAATCGATTTAAGTTCCATCTCTATTTATAGAAATCAATTCGTCATTTTAAAAATTAATTTTTAAAATGTTAAAAAAAACTTAAAGTTTATGTAACATTTTCTAAAAAAAAACGTCTTTATAGTAAGAGGATCTATTTTTAAGATGAAAAACTTACATAAAATCATTGCTTTATTCGCATTCATATTTATTACAGGCATTATTGTAACTGTAATTAGTATCAATACCTCTTTAAATAAAGTTGAAACTACAGAAGAAACTGTAGAAATTCAAAAAGACACACTTTATCTTATACAAGCAGAAAAGAAAACAGTATAACCTCCTTCAAAATATTTCTTTTCAATTTTCAAAACTTACATTTTACTTTATTTAAAATTTTCTCTTATCAACAGTTATCAACATTCTATATTATAATTATATTTCTTTTTAAAATTTAAAAAAAACAATGATGGTTATAATAGTGTGTGAATAGCTACTATAAAATTATTCACTTTTGTTTTTTTATCTGAGTTATTAAAAACTATTGACACTTTATGAGCTATATAAAATGTTTAAAATCAGTTAAAAATTGTAGTTATTAACAAAACTTATAAACAGTAGTTAACCAAAAATTCTTGATAGTTAACAACCAAATTGATGTAAACAAAACGTTAATTTTATGTTGATAAACTTTTATCAAAAACTCATAAAAAAAGTTGTGTATGTGCTCTACTCCGCTGTATTGTAATAAAAACTGAATTCACCAAAAAAACTTATCAGAATTTACAGCTATTTCTTAACATTAACTTAAAATAGATAATCAGTTAAAAACGAAAGACTTATTAAAAAATGATAAATTTTGATTGTTTATAACTGTTGATAACCGTTAGTTTCTGTATTTTTGTTATTCTAACTAGGTCATTGCGAATGAAATGAAGTAATTTTTTTATAAATTAAAAAATTACTTTAGTATTTTTACTCGTAAAGATAATCTTTAAATTAAAAAATTATGACAATTGCAATTGGTAACGATCACGCAGGAACAGAATATAAATTCGAAATTATAAAACATTTAGAACAAAAAGGCTATAAAGTTCTAAATTTTGGAACCGATACAAATGATTCTATGGATTATCCTGATGCAATTCATCCAACAGCAAAAGCTGTAGAAAGTGGAAGTGTATCATTTGGTATTATACTTTGTGGTTCTGGTAATGGCGCACAAATGACCGCAAATAAACACCAAGGCATACGTGCAGCATTGTGTTGGAATAATGAATTGGTAGCTTTAACAAGACAGCATAATAATGCTAATATATTAACAATACCTGCTCGTTTTGTGTCTTTACAGCAAGCAATTGGTTTTGTAGATATTTTTCTTACTACAGAATTTGAAGGTGGAAGACATCAAAATAGAGTGAGTAAAATTTCTTGTGCTGGTTAATTAATTAAAATGTCACCTTTAGCGCAGTCGAAAGGTCTTATTTATATGGAATTTCAAATAAAATCATTTTCAGAATTAAATACCACAGAACTCTACAATATATTACAATTACGATCAGAAGTTTTTGTGGTAGAACAAGATTGTGTGTATCAAGATATCGATTTTAAAGACCAAAAAGCACTGCATGTTTTTGGTTATAAAGTTGATAAAATTGTAGCCTACACACGTATTTTTAAACCTGGAGATTATTTTGAGAATGCTAGTATTGGTAGAGTTGTTGTAAAAGATTCAGAGCGTACATATGGTTACGGACACGATTTAATGAAAGCATCTATAAAAGCTATAAAAGATAATTTTAATGAAACTAAAATTACCATTTCTGCTCAAAAATATTTAAAAAAATTCTATGAAACGCATCAGTTTGTTCAGGTGGGAGAAGAATATTTAGAAGACGGAATTCCGCATATTAAAATGATCAAAACTAAATAATGAGTAAACCACTTCAATATTTTATAATAGCAATAAGTATAGCATCTATATTTTTATCGATCTATACAATTTATAAAACTCAAATATTTTTTGATGGATTAGGAGGAATCATCGTAGGAATAGGATTATTAGGTGCCTTATATTTTGATAACTATAAGAAGAAAACGAAATAATTATTCTTTTTCTTTCTTTTTTGTCATTTTATAAAGTAAGTAACCAAAACCTACAACAAAATGTAGAATTATAACCGCAGCTACTATATATAAAGTGGTGTTAGAATTGTCCATATTGCAAAATTAAAAAGATAAATATTATTTTTTTGTGATAAAAGTTACATAAGTGTATCCATTTCTATAACCCCATTATTTTCTAAATTAGCCAATTTTATTTTTCCAATTCTAACCCGAATTAAACGTAAAGTTGGGTAACCAACAGTTGCAGTCATTTTACGAACTTGTCTAAATTTTCCTTCTCTAATAATAATAGAAACCCAACTTGTTGGTCCATGTCTTTCGTCTCTTATTTTCATACTTCTTAACGGAAACTTAGGATCGTCAATTAAAAAAGCTTTACCCGGTTTTGTGATGTATTTTTTACCGTCAAAACCAATTTCTACGCCTGTTTTTAGTTTTTCTACCGCTGCTTCATTTATAATTCCGTCAACTTGAACGTAGTATTCTTTTTCAAACTTACTACTTCTAATTTCTTCGGATATTTTTCCATCTGTAGTTAATAAAAGTAAGCCTTCTGATGCAACATCTAAACGTCCAATTGCCATGGTTCCAGCAGGAAAATCGTATAAATCGCCTAATAATTTTTTTTTCCGCTTCGCGGGATTTACAAACTGAGAAATCATTCCCCAAGGTTTGTGAATCATAAAATGCCGGTGTTTTTCTATCAAATTACAAGACGTTTATAGTTACAGAAAAGCTATTTTTTCCTTCGGATAAACTCATATTCTCTTCCGAAAATTTTTGATCTGTATACGATGTATATTGTGTAATTGGTTCAATGCAAAGCATGTTGTCAACTTCTGTCCAAAGCATAAAATTGTTAAAACCAATCGTGGTAATTTCTAAATCGTTTTTATCAGTATTTTTTAATACGATTTTTTCTGTTCCTAAAACCGGAAAAGCATTAGAACCCGCTTTATAAACATCCTCTAACGTAATTATTTCTTCACCAGCTTGTAAAGTTTCGGTTCCAGTATCAGACAATAAAAAAGCTGGATGATAGCCTAACATAAATGGCATTCCTTTATCAGAATTGATGATGAATTCAATTTTTAAAACATCATTTTTTAGCGTAAAATTCTTTTCGAACGTAAAATCAAAAGGCCAAAATAAATTTTCTTCAGTGGATTTTACAGGAAATTTACTATTTACAATTTGTGTATTTTTCGTATATTTTTTGATGAATTTTGCACTGTTTTCATCCGAAGAAACTAAAGAATATTCCATTTCTCTTAACAAACCATGCTGATCTTGAATAGCATCGCCATTTTTGGTATGAACTCTAAAATTATTTTTAGCAGTTGGCCCAATTACAGGAAACATTTCATCATCCGCATTTCGCCAACCTTTATTTCCTTTTTGATGAATAAATTCTTGATTGTTTTTTTGAAAGCTAATTAACTCTCCTTTATCAATTTTAACTTTAGAGTTAAAGTTTTTTAGTAAAATAATGCTCATTTAAAATTAGTTTAATTTATCAGGGTTTTTACCTATTTTTTTAGATTCGGTAGTTACTCTTCTTTCTAGTTTTTTAATATCTTCTTCTGCAGGTAAATTCTCAGGTTGAATACCTCTTTCAATTAATATTTTTCTTACAGAACGATTATTGGTTATATGCTCTGCAGATATACTTCGTTCATTTCTTAAATCTTTTTCTTTTGTGTTGAAAACTGTTATTTCTGTTGCAAAATCTTTTGCTTTAATTGTAATTGTAGGTAAATAATCTGCTAAAGCTCTACCTTTTGGAACACCTAATTTGGTTTTCATTTGTTGAGTTGATTTACCAAATAAAGCTTGGTCACCTTTACTTCTTATTAATCCAAAGTTTCTATCATTTCCTGTCTTTTCGTAAATTAATTCTGATAAATCTTTTTCAGAAAGTGTTAATTTTTGTCTTGCTTGTAAACGTTCCCAGTCCTTAATTCTTTGTTCTATTAATTCAAATTTTCTGGTTTGCATTGCAAAATAGTTTTGAGCAAAAGCAATATTTTCTTTTCTTGGATCACCATTTTGAGCAATTAAATAACAAGCATATCTTGTTAACATAATATCTTCAATTTCTCTTTCACTTCCAGAACCTAAAGATACCATTTTGTTGACGTCAACAAAATGGTCAGAAATAAGATTATTTGTTATTTCGCAAGCTGTTTTAGATTTTAAAATTACTTTTTGAAAATTCCTCCATTCAGAATATCCTAAGAGCTGTTGTAAATCTCTAGCAAACCAAAACTCAATTCCTGTTTCAGTAGTTTGGGAATTATCTTCAAAATTTCCCGCTAAATTTTTGATAATTTCTTTTTTCATAGTTTAAATTTTTTATAAAAATACAAAAAAGAAAGTGTAAAAAATGAAACACTTTTCGTAACTTGTACCCCTTATATAAAAATAAAATTACGAAGATTCATGGCAGTAGATAAAGAAAAAGAAGCAAAATTAAAAGCATTACAACTTACACTAGATAAGTTAGATAAAACATACGGTAAAGGTGCTGTAATGAAATTGGGTGATGTTGCTGTAGATGATATAGAATCAATATCTTCTGGTTCTTTAGGTTTAGATTTAGCATTAGGCGTTGGCGGTTATCCAAGAGGTAGAGTAATTGAAATATACGGACCAGAATCTTCTGGTAAAACTACGTTAACTTTACACGCAATTGCAGAAGCTCAAAAAGCTGGCGGAATTGCCGCTTTTATTGATGCAGAACACGCTTTTGACCGTTTTTATGCAGAAAATTTAGGAGTAGATATAGAAAATTTAATTATTTCTCAGCCAGATCATGGTGAGCAAGCATTAGAAATTGCAGAAAATTTAATTCGCTCGGGCGCAATTGATATTGTTGTAATTGATTCTGTTGCTGCTTTAACGCCAAAATCTGAAATTGAAGGAGAAATGGGAGATTCTAAAATGGGTCTTCATGCACGTTTAATGTC
>JANQTQ010000107.1:0-9500 GCA_030731625.1 Polaribacter sp.
GTATAATAGCAGGCACATTTTCTTTAAAAATGAAAAATAGAAATAACGAAAATGATATAATAGAAATCACAGATGGTCGATTCGACATATAGATTAAAAAAGCAGTTGCTACCAACAACTGCTCAAAAAAATTAAATACAATAAAAACCATTTTACATGCGCTGAAATTGTTTCAATGTCTAACTTAACATTTCAAAATTATGAAAAAAAAATAACAGAATTATTAGAAGTTTTAAACCAAAGCATTGCTAATCGTTTTTAATATTATAGAAATTAAAGTATGTATCAATTGTAATAATTACATATATTAGCTTGTAAAAAAGAAGCTTTTGAATCATCAAGATATTTTTAATTTATTTTTACTCATTAGTGCTTTACACGGATTTTTATTCTGCTTTTTAATTCTGTTTTCAAAAAACGGAAGAGAAAAAAGCATGGTTTTTATCAATTTATTGGTACTTTCTATTTCGTTAAACAACCTACAATCTTGGATTTTAATCAAAAAGTTTTTTATTGAATATTTCTTTTTAGACTATATTCATATTCCTTGGCATTTTTTTATTGCGCCGTTTTTTTACATGTTTCTTATTCATTATTTAGATATTAGAAAGCAATGCAAGAATATCTTAAAAATAATTATTCCTGTTTTTATTGTTTTAATTTCTATCAGAATTGGTTTTGTATCCTTTTTTTCTGATACAAATACGGCAGATATTACTTTCTTATTTGAAAAATACACCACTTTTGAAGAAATTTTTAGCCTAGTAGTTTCGCTGGCTATTTTCGGGTATTCTTTTCATATACTCTCTAAAAAAGAAAAACTTTTTACCAAAATTTTAGCGTTCGATAATTTAAAATGGATTTATACCTTTTTTAAATTAGGTTTATTTACCTACATTTTTTGGATTGTTGCCTTGGCCATAACCGTTGCTTTAAATTTTACAGAATTTATTTACTCTTATTATCCTTTACGAATATTAACAACCGTATTAATTTATTGGATTGGCTATCAAGCTATTATACAATTACGTTTATTAAAAGAGCGAAAAGATTTAAGAAAGCAGATAAACATTGCAAAAATAAATCCAACGCTACAATCCGAAGAAGATAAAGATTCAGACAAAAAAGAATTATTTAATACCATTGAAAAACTCATCCAAAACAGAAAACTATTTACAGAACCAAAATTAACTGTAGATTTTTTGGCAAATGAAGCGGATGTAAATGCTGTTAAATTATCAAACTGTATCAAACAATTTTCTGATAAAAATTTTAATGATTACATCAATGAATTTAGACTTGAGTTTGCAAAAAATTTATTGATTGATGAAAACTACACAAATTACACCATAACTTCCATTGGTTTAGAATCTGGTTTTAATTCTAAATCTACATTTTATGCTACCTTTAAAAAACATACTGGCTTCACTCCTACAGAATATCAAAAGTCTATAACCAAATAGCTTTAAAATTTTCAATGTTATTTATAAATGAGTTTTTTACGATTGAAAAAACTCTTATAAATGTGTCCAGAATTTTACAAATGTGTCCAGAATTTCTTTAAATCGAGAAATTCTGGACACTTGTTTTTGGGTTTGTTTCTAATTTGGTTCAAAATTATAAATCAATTTATTATGAAAAATCTTATCAAAAAAGAAACACTACTTTTTAGTATTTGCATTCTTATTCATGTTCAACTATTTTGTCAAGTAGAAAAAGAAAAAACTTTTACAAAAGATGCAGGAGAAATTAGAATAGATGCCCTAGATTTCGTTTTATTTACAGCAATTGAAATGACTTATGAAAGAGTGCAAGATAATGATACGGGTTATGGACTGTCTGTGTATGTAAATCCAAGATCTGAGGATACTTTTTATGAGAAATTTGTAATTACTCCTTTTTTTCGTCTCTATTTTTTAAGTGATAAAGAATTTGGATCTAATGGTTATTTTGTTGAATTCTATTCAAAATTTGCTTCAGGAAAGAATTACGAAATAGATTTTTATAATGATACAAGTGAAAACTATTTTGACATCAGTCTTGGAATTGGAATTGGAAGAAAATGGATTCATAAAAAAGGGTTTACATTAGAAACTTCTTTTGGTATTGGTAGAAATTTAGGATTTGATAAAAACTCACCAGATTTTGCAATTAGAGGAGGAGTTGCTTTAGGATATCGATTCTAAATAGTTTTAAAAAGCGTTTTTAAAATAATAATATCATTTTTTTAAAATACACAATTGTTTGTAATACTTTTTAAACTGTAAACTATGAAAAATAAAATCTATCTTTTGTCTATCCTAATCTTATTTCAGAGTTGTAACTCCTATAAAAATATCAATTTAAATACTTACAATTTAGAAAAACCTAAAAAAGTAAAAGTTATTTTAAAAAACTCAAAAAGATACGATGGTAAATTAATGGACATTGGTGAAAATGAAATAACACTCCAGAATTTTAAAAGAAAAAAAGTAATTCCTATTACTGAAATTGATAATATTAAACAACCTGAGTTTTCGATTTTAAAAACAATCGGACTCACCTTTATCATATCGGTCACAGTATTGGTTAGCACTTTAGCTTACTTTACAAATGGTTTTAAATAATAATACAAAAATTTAGAAGTTCTTTTTAATCTTCAAATTCAAAATTACTATCTTGCTTCAAATTATCTCCAAAAAATAAATGAAGCAAATTATTGTACTTTTTACTCTGTCATTTTTTTTTCAAATGAACGCACAAGATGTTGCCATTTTAAAATACAATGGCGGTGGAGATTGGTATGCAAATCCAACGGCGATTCCTAATTTAGTTGCCTTTACAAATGCAACTATTAAAACCAATATTTCTAAAAACCCGCAAACGGTTAGCGTAGAAAGCGAAGATATTTTTAACTTTCCAATCTTATTTTTAACAGGTCATGGCAATGTTTTATTTTCTGATGAAGAAGCGACAAACCTAAAAAATTATTTAATTTCTGGCGGATTTTTACATGTTTCAGACAATTATGGTTTAGATAAATTTATAAGACCTGCTCTAAAAAATGTTTTTCCTACCTTAGAATTGCAAGAAATACCGAGCAACCATCCTATTTATAATCAGACTTTTAAATTCCCAAACGGAATTCCTAAAATTCATGAACATGATAAAAAACCTGCACAAGGTTTTGGTTTATTTTACGAAGGACGTTTAATCGTTTTTTATGATTATGAAACCGATTTAAGCGATGGTTGGGAAGATGAAATTATACACAACAATCCTAAAGAAGTGCGTGAAAAAGCCTTAAAAATGGGCGCAAATATTATTGAATATGCGTTTACGAATTGATTTTTTTTTGATTTGAAATTAGATAATTTGGAAACAAGATTTTTTTGAGACAAGAGACAAGAGACAAGAAGAATAAATTAATAACCAACTTAAATGTCTGGTCGAGCGCCGTCGAGACCTGAGTTACAAACCTCTCGACTTTGCTTGAGGAGACAGGAGCGTAAAATGAGAAGTTAAATTAATCATACATATATCCTGCTTCAAACTTTGAATATTGAACTTTAAACTGTTTTTTTTTGAAACAGGATATTTTTGAAACACGAAACAAGAGAGAAGTGGGAAGTGACTAAATAGTATTAATTTAGATTTTATGAACTCTAAACTTTGAGCTTTAAACTTTGAATATTGAATATTAAACCTTGAACTTTGAACGCTAAACTTTGAATATTGAACTTTAAACTTTAAATTTAAAACCTTGAACCAAAAACCATGCAAAACGACATAAATATAGACGATATTAAAATAAATTTTGATGAAAGCGGCTTATGGGTTTTAAATATTGCAATTGCTATTATTATGTTTGGTGTAGCATTAGGCATTACGATAGACGATTTTAAGCGATTATTACAAAACCCTAAAATAGTAATGGTTGGTGTTTTATCGCAATTTATTTTATTACCTGCTTTTACTTTTTTAGCCATTTTAATCATAAAACCGCATCCTAGTTTTGCACTCGGAATGATGATGATTGCGGCTTGTCCAGGTGGAAATGTATCTAATTTTTTTAGTAAAATGGCGGGCGGAAACGCAGCACTTTCTGTGAGTTTAACGGCTTTTGCTACGTTGATTTGTATTTTTTTAACGCCTTTTAATTTACAATTTTGGGGAAGTTTATATGGCCCAACTAACGAAATTTTAAAAACCGTTTCTTTAAATCCGTTTGATTTATTTAAACTGGTTTCTTTAATATTAGGAATTCCGTTACTGTTAGGAATGACAATCAAACATTATCATTCTGAAATGGCCGATAAAATGGAAAAAGTTTTAAAACCGCTTTCTATGCTAGTTTTTATCGTTTTAATATTTGTTGCTTTTTCACAAAATTTAGACGTATTTGTAAATCACATTCACCATGTTTTATTCTTGGTGGTATTTCATAATATTTTTGCGTTCGTACTTGGTTTTTACACCGCAAAAAGTTTTGGCTTAAATAAGGAAGATACCAAAACAATTTCTATGGAAACCGGAATTCAGAATGGTGGTTTAGGTTTGCTTTTAATTTTTGGCTTTTTTGATGGATTAGGCGGCATGGCTTTATTGGCTGCCTTTTGGGGAATTTGGGATGTATTTTCAGGAATGGCTTTGGCGACGTATTGGGGAAGAAAAACAAAATCTGAATAAATGATATTGCAAAAAATTTGGTACAACTCCATTAGACTAATAGTAAAAACAGGTTTATTCTTTTACACCCAAAAAATACGCGTTTCTGGTACTGAAAATATCCCAAAAAAAGGTGCCATTTTATTTTGCGCAAATCATCCAGATGGTTTGATCGATCCGTTAATGATTACCACAAATTGTCCGAGAGAAAGTCATTATTTGGTAAGAGCAGCTGCCTTTAACAATCCGTTTGTAAAAAAGGTTTTAGAAAGTTTAAACCTTATGCCCATCTACAGAATGAGAGATGGCATCAATGAAGTTGGAAAAAATAAAGAAATTTTTGAAAACTGTTTTGAGCTTTTTAAAAAAGGAGAAACCTTGCTTATTTATCCGGAAGCAAGCCACAATAGAAAACGGACAATTAGACCCTTAAGCAAAGGTTTTACACGAATCGTTTTTGGCGCTTTAGAAAAATATCCCGACTTAAAAATCAGCATTATTCCTGTAGGATTAACGTATCAAAACGCTTCCTATTATCCGTCGAAAGTAGCTATCAAATATGGAAAACCAATCTCAGCCGAAGATTTTTACAGTTCAAATAACCTTCCTGTATCCATCAACAACTTAAAAGACGAAGTAAGTAATCAGTTAAAAGAATTAAGTGTTCATATTACTGATGATGAAAATTACAGCACAATTTTAACTCAATTAAATAATTTAAATGTAGATTTTACGGATGTTGATCTAGTTAATAACATGATTGCTAAAAATAGTTTTACGGATAAAAAGAAAAGAAAAACCACCTTTTTAAAACCAATCTATTACCTCATTCTTTTAAACAGTATTTTTCCTGTTTTGATTTGGAAAAAAATTGCAAAAAAAATTGATGAGTTTGAATTTGTTGATACCTTTAGATTTGCTTTAAACTTAGGTCTATTTCCTATTTTCTACAGTTTGCAAACTTGGATTGTTAGTTTGTTTTTCGATTGGAAAATTGCAATTTCTTATTTACTAATTTCTCTTTTATTGATTTTAATCTACACAAAGTTTTCGCCAACAAATACTGAAAATGAGGCGTATCTCCAAAAGCTGGCAAAAAGATTTAGCCCTGATTGAACGATCTGTTTGAGCTCTTTTTTAGTCCCTTTTTAGGGATAAAAAAAGCGAGTAGTGAAAGCAGGAAATAGCTTCTAATCTAAAATAGCATCTTGAATGGTTTGCTGAATTTTTGTACGAACATTACTCGTAATTAAGCCTCTATTATTTGCATGCGGATATACTCTGTTAGAAAGAAAAACATAGACAATTCCGCTTTTTGGATCTGCCCAAGTATAAGTGCCTGTAAAACCAGAATGCCCAAAACTTTCATCGGAAACACAACCACAAGTAGCGTAGGCTCTTTCGGTTAAATCAGGTTTATCAAACCCCAAACCTCTTCGTACATTTTCATCAGAAAAATATCGATGATTAAATTTATTTACCGTTTCTTCCTTTAAATAACGTCTTCCGCCATAAAATCCTTTCTGCAAATACATTTGCATAATTTTAGCAACATCATTGGCATTTGCAAATAACCCCGCATGACCACCAACACCGCCCAACATCGCTGCGCCCATATCATGCACATAACCATGCACCAATTGATTTCTGTAATAATCATCTATTTCTGTGGGTATAATTTCAGATTTATCAAATTTTTCAAGTGGCAAATACGTCATTCTATTAGCACCTAAAGATTTGTAAAACTCTTCGTCTACCATTTTATTTAATGGTTTATGATACTTGGTTTCTAAGGCTTCTTTAAACAAATAATAGCCTAAATCGCTGTATTTATAACCTGCTTCATCTCTTTGATCTACTTCTTTAATATGCTTATAAATAGTATCTTTATAATGCTCATCTAAAAATAAATTATCTGCCACTTTTATAGAATAGGTATTGGTTTTTTTATCGTTGTAGAAAGCTGCTAAATTATGTCCTTCTTTGTCTTGAGTATCTTTATAAAATGGCAACCAAGCATGCAATCTTCCATAATGAGAAAGTATTTCCATGACGGAAACAGTTGCTTTATTAGAATTTTTAAAACTTGGTAAAATATCTTTTACGCTCGCCGTTAATGATATTTTAGATTCTTCTTCTGCCTTCATAATTAAGGGCAATGAGGCTAAAATTTTTGTTAAAGAGGCTAAATCATACACATCAGAATTTTTTACTTTTAAAGATTGATCATCCGTGTGATGACCGTAACTTTTTTGAAAAACAACTTTACCATGTCTTGCTACTAAAACCTGAAATCCGGGTGCCATTTTATCTTTTAAAATAGTATCTGCAAATAGATCTATTTGCGCTAATTTTGTTGAAGATAAATTAGCGTCTTCAGGAAGTGTATATTCAAATCTTCCTAAACTATAGGTTTGTAAACCCACACCTACTTTATACTCTTTACCAATTGAAACCGGTAATTTTCCTTTTGCTTCAAATGCACCAAAAATTAATTGCGCAGACAATTCTTGTGCTATTTTACTATTCTGATACGAAACAATTATCCCTTCTATATTTTTAAAAGTTTTTAGTTGCAACAAACTATACGGACTCGTAAAAACATCTAAAATAACGTTTTTTTGACGTGCAATTTCTTGCAACCACACCAACTCATTATTTTTAAATTTATAGCTTTTCCAAGGATTTAAATTAGACTTATGAAAACCAATAATTACTTGATTATACGGTTTTAATTTCTGAATTAATCCATTTAAATTTTTATCAGAAACGGCATCCACTTTTGTGTAATTGTTTAGCATTTCTAAAAAATATGCTCCAGAATCATCGCCTAAATTTACGTATGCAATTTTCTTCTTTTCTAAATTTGCAAAAGGAATCTCTTTTTTAGCATCTTTTAAAACAGTAAGTGAATTTTTAACCAATTTTCTGTGTAACAATTCATCATCAATAGTATTTAAATCATTTTGTAAATTTTCTAAAACAACAGGTTTATAGTTGTTTAAACCCATCCAATATTTGGCTTTTAAAATTTTACGAACAGAAAAATTTAATTGTTCTAAAGACAATGTTTTTAATTCAATTGCTTTTTTAATCAAATTTGCACTTGCTGGCACGTCTTGCGGAATTAACAACAAATCGTTTCCTGCTTGAATGGCTGCTAAATTAATTTCTGCAGATGTTGCATAATTTGCTGCACCTTTCATATTTAAACCATCCGTAATAATTAAACCATTAAAACCCAATTCTTGCTTTAATAAATTTGTAACTACATTTTTAGACAATGAAGTTGGCAACGATTTGTTAGACTCTAAACTTGGTATGCTTAAGTGTGCTGTCATTACAGAGCCAATTCCGGCATCAAAAACGCGTCTATAAGGATATAATTCTATCTCATTTAAACGCTTTTTATCAAAATTTAAAACCGGTAATGTATGATGAGAATCAGTTGCAGTATCGCCATGACCTGGAAAATGTTTTGCATTTGCCATCACGCCGTATTTTTGCATTCCTTGCGTAAATGCAATTGCTTTTTGCGTTACATTTTCTTTACTTTCACCAAAAGATCTATTGCCAATAATAGGATTATCAGGATTTGTATTAATATCTACAACTGGCGCAAAATTAATATGAATTCCCAATCGTTTGCAATGTTTTCCTAAATGCTCACCAAATTCTTTAATTAAAGAATCATCTTGAATTGCACCTAAAGTCATGTTCCAAGGAAAACGATACGTATTTTGCAAACGCATATCTAAACCCCATTCGCCATCAAAACCAATCATTAAAGGCAATTTAGAAACAGCTTGATATTTATTAGTTAATTCGGCTTGTTTTTCTGGAGTTCCTTGCATAAAAATTAAATTCCCAACATGATATTTTGTAATCAAATTGCTTATAAAATCTTCGTGATTTTGATCTAAATTAGAATACGCCTGCACCATAAATAACTGACCAATTTTTTCATCAATCGTCATGTTATTTATAATGGAATCTACCCAAACATCTTGAGCATCAAAATCTTTTGTTCTTAAAGGATCTACTGTTTGCGCAGATAAATTAAACACAAGGCTTATTAAAAAGATAAGTATGAACTCTTTTTTCATTTTTATTTTAACTATTTTTTGGGCGTTTTAACAGGCTTTCCATTGTATCTTTTTATGCTGAATTTATTTCAGCTTTTGTCTAATTTTTAAACTTATGCCATTTCTTAAATCAGATTCTGTATCTAGAACAGCATAAAAAGGATGCCATTTCAATCCTTAACGCAGCTTATTTGTTGACTTATTTTTGTAATCTAGAACTAATTTTTACACCAAAAAACGTTTGTGCCAGCTTTGGTTTGCAGGAATTTCCCAATTGTTTTCAAAGTCTTCTTTAGTGTCTACCATGTTGTTAAAAACAATCGTTTCTGAAGTTATTTTTTGCTCCTTCGCAAACTTTTGAAAATCGGCTAATTTTAATAAATTTATATTGTCGCCATCTTTAAAAGTAACATTCATTTTATTCATTAAATCTAACTGAAATTCGTTTTCTAATTGCTGCACAAAACGCACAGAACTATCAATAGAACAACCAGAAACATTGTTAAAACTTTCATCAACAGCCAACACTAAAAACTGATTGTATTTAATAGTAAATGAACCTTTTAAATCATCTCCATGTCTGGTCCATTGATTAATGAAATCTACCGCTTTTTCTGATATAATTTCAATTTCTGTATCTGTAAATTCTCTGTTAGATTGGTAAATCCAAACACGAGAATTATTAGGTAAATTTTTATATTCTGTAAACATTTCTATTTGTTTATTTGTTTATTTGTTTATTTGTTTATTTGTTTATTTGTTTATTTG
>JANQTQ010000107.1:9510-18816 GCA_030731625.1 Polaribacter sp.
GAATCTTTTGTATATACCGCTCCAAAACTAGGCGCAACGTCTTTTGCAATGTATTTCTTTTTACTTCCTTGCATCGTGTATTTATATTCATAAAAATTATATGGTATGTGAAGTCTTTCTAAGCCAACAAAAAAACCTTCTTTTGGAAATTCAATATCATATTTAGAAATATCAATTTTAACTTTTCCATTTATTAATTTTGAATACGCTATAATTTCTTTATAAACAAGATCCTCAGAAGGAAATCCAGTTATTTTATCTATTTTAAATAATCGAACTCTAAATTTAGACTTCTTTCTAACAATCAATTACCCAACATAAACTGATAACTCTTTAATATAAGGCTTTTCTTTATATTCTTTTCTGTATTTAAAAAACTTTGCTACTGTCCAAGGGTTACTTTGATTACCTCCAAAAGTAGCTTTTATATCTCTTCTTTTATAAGTATCAACCTCTAATTCTCTATCAACTTTTTTAGAAATAACTACTTCTTTTAACTCAAAACTTTTTGGTTGTAAAAACAATGTTTTCTTAAATAAATTATTAGCTAAAACAATGGTGTCTTTATAATTTAAACAAGAAATATGCACTTTTTCTTGCAGTAGTTTTTTATCAATCTCTAAATTAAATGTACCATCTTCTAAAGACGAAATTCCTGCATTGGTTTTTAAAAAACTAATATTTGCATATACAATTGGTTCTTTAGTTTCCATATCAACTAATTTTCCTTTAAAAATTACTTGTTGAGAAAATACCTGTACAGAAATAAATAAAAAGAAAATTAGTTTTTTCATTATTTAATCGCCTAAAAAAATTATTTGTAAGACTTTCTATCTCAAATTAAATTTCTGCTGCAACGCTTGTAATTTTTCAGCATCAGACATCGTGTCTTTTGGCGCAGACATTCTTTCTTTTATTTCTCTTAATACCTTTTTTGTGTATAACGGAAAATCGGCATTCTGAATCCAATTATGATATCCAGGATTTTCATTAAACACCTCTTCTACAGTTCTACCTTTGTATTTTCCGAAAGAAAAAATTTCTTGTTTTTCATCATTCATCAGAATAAAACCAGCAAAATCTGCTCTTTCTCCGTGAGTTGAATATTCACTTAAAGTATCAACAGAATTCCCAATATCTCCATATTTATCAACTTGTGCCAACAAAATTTCATAGGTTGCATTCGTGTCTGCTTCAGCTCCGTGAGCGCCTTCTAGTTCTTTTCCGCAATAAAATTGATATCCTGCACTTAAGGTTCTTTGTTCTTTTTTATGAAAAATAACCTGTACATCAATGGCTTTTCTGTTTTTCATATCAAAATCAATTCCTGCGCGCATTAATTCTTCTGCTAATAAAGGAATATCAAAACGATTTGAGTTAAAACCTGCTAAATCAGCATCTCCAATCAGTTCATTTACTTTGTTGGCTAACACTTTAAAAGTTGGTTCTGAAGCTACTTTTTCGTTTGTAATTCCGTGAATTTCTGAAGACTCTTTTGGAATTTCCATTTCTGGATTCACCAACCAAGTTTTACTTTCTTTATTTCCGTTCGGAAACACTTTTAATATGGATATTTCTACAATTTTATCCGTTGCAATATTTATACCAGTTGTTTCTAAATCGAAAAATACGATTGGTTTTGTTAAGTTTAAATTCATTTTTATTTTTTTAACCTCTCGACTGCGTTCGAGGAGACAAAATTGTCAGTTCGAGCGCAAACGAGAACTATTCTTTATTTAATTGTGCTTTAAAATCGTCTAATTGAGCTACTAATTTATCAGACAAAGTTGGTTCTTTAAAGTTATATTTCTCTAATTCTTTTACTAAAATTTTTGCTAAAACAATTCTAGCAGAATCTTTATCATCCGCAGGAATTACAAACCAAGGCGCATTTTCTTTGGATGTTCTATTCAGTAAATCTTCGTAACAAAATTGATATCTATCCCACAATTTACGCTCTTTTAAGTCATCCTCAGAAAATTTCCAATTTTTATTTGGAATTTCTAATCTTCTTAACAATCTATCTTTTTGCTCTTCTTTTGATAAATTTAAAAAGAACTTTAAAATGATCGTTCCGTTTTTAGCCAAATGATGTTCAAAATCATTAATTCGATCCATTCTATTATGATAAAATTCATCATTTAAATCGTCTAAACTATGTACAGTTGGTATATTTTCGCCAAAAACATATCCTGGATGCACTCTTGTAACCAACACGTTTTCATAATGAGTTCTGTTAAAAACGCCCATTTTTCCTTTAGCAGGCAACGCAATATAATGTCTCCACAAAAAATCGTGTTTTAGTTCTAATTCTGTTGGTACTTTAAAACTATGCACTACTACTCCACGTGCATTTACATCTTTAAAAACCTCTCTAATCAAGCTGTCTTTACCAGAAGTATCCATGCCTTGTAAGCAAATTAAGGCACTATATTTACCTTCAGCATACATTGCATCTTGTAATTTGCTTAACTTTTTTCTGCTTTTTTTAAGGTCTTTTTTCGCATCTTTCACCACTACTTTTGTAGAAATGTCTTTCAGCGAAATGGTATCTATAACTTTATATGTATCTAAACTCATCATCCATCTAATTAAAGTTTAAAGGTAGAAAAAATAGTCTGGTTTCTATGGCTTTTAGCCAAGCATTTATGACTTAAAATGATAAATTTATCATAATTTTTAAAATTATATAAATCACTTTTTAGGAATAAAATTTCTTAATTTTGCGGTATAATATTGACGAAATGCCAAAAAAAGGAAAAGCAAAAAACACGTTAAACAAAGCGAAGCACACAAAGTTAATGAATCAAAAAATTAACAAAGTAAAGCTAGAAAAACAACGAACTAAAGACCGTTTAAAAGCACTTATCAAAAAAGTAAACGAGCAAAAGAACGAACAAAAAAGTGATGAACTTTAAATATTATTTAGGTGTAATTGTTGCTGTTCCGCTTTTACCTTTGATGTATTTTCAAGGTAAAAATATCAGAAAAAAAGTACCAAAACTCCCTGAAGCTAAAGAACCAAAAGGTTTTGTAAATGGTAATTTTAATAAAACCATAAATATTCTTTCTATTGGTGAAAGTACCATTGCAGGAGTTGGAATTGATTTTCATAAAAACGGATTTACAGGAACGTTAGCAACTACACTTTCTACCGAATTAAAGAGTAATGTAAATTGGCGCGTTTATGCCAAAAGTGGCTACACCGTAAAACAAGTTTGTGAAAAAATTATTCCTAAAATTGAGGAAACTGCTACAGATATTATCGTAATCGGAATGGGCGGAAATGATGCATTTACGTTAAACTCTCCAAAAAAATGGATTTCAGACATCAATAATTTAATTGATTTATTGCAAAACAAATATCCAAATACGCCTATATTTTTTACAAATATGCCGCCAATAAAAGAGTTTCCTGCTTTTACAAAAACCATCAAATTTGTGATTGGTAATCTGGTAGAAATTCTAGGTAAAGAATTAAAAAAAAGCATCCAACATAAAGAAAATGTATTTTATTATGATGAAATTATCACGCTAAAAGAATGGAGTAAAAAGCACTCTTTAAACAGCAGTAATTCTACAATTTATTTTAGTGATGGTGTTCATCCGTCAAAATTAACCTATCAAATTTGGGGAAAAGAAATTGGCGAATTTATTATAAAAACAAAAAAATGAAACAATGAAAGCAACAGAAATTATACATCATTTTAATTTAATTGCACATCCTGAAGGTGGATATTACAAGGAAACCTATAGAAGTAAAGGAGAAATTTTATCCAAAGATTTAGGAGACCAATTTGAAGGAAATAGAAATTATTGTACAAGTATTTATTTTTTATTAACTGCTGATAAATGCTCTGCTTTTCATAAAATAAATCAAGATGAAATTTGGCATTTCTACACAGGAACTACTTTAAAATTACATATGATTTCACCGGAAGGAGTTTACAACTTTGTATTGATTGGAAACGATTTTAATAAAGGAGAAATTCCGCAATTTACAGTTCCTGCTCAACATTATTTTGCCGCAGAAGTTTTAGAAAAAAATTCTTTTTCTTTTACAGGATGTAACGTTTCTCCTGGTTTTGACTTTAGAGATTTTGTACTTCCGAGTTGTAAAGATCTTTCAAAAGAGTTTCCAAAACACGCAAAAATTATTACACGATTAACGCATCATTAGAATAGACATTTTCTCTTATACCTATTAATTTTTATCATTAGACTTTGCTAAAATGAAGAAAAAAATACTAATTATTGGCGGAGGCCTTTCTGGAATCTATTTAGGATATCTGCTAAAAAAAGAAGGCTTTTCAATAAAAATATTGGAAGCTAATGATAGAATTGGAGGAAGAATTTACACTAAAAATAGTCATACTACAAACGTTGAATTGGGCGCAACTTGGCTTTGGAGATATAATCCATGTTTATTAAAGGTGTGCAGCGATTTAAATATTTCATTATTTGAACAAAACATGGATGGAGATGCTTTATTCGAAGCCATGAAAAGTAGTACACCTCAACGTTTTCAAGTTCCAAAAAACCAAGAAATTAGCTATAGAATTGTTGGTGGAACTGTTGAAATTTTAAACCAACTAAAAGCAACTTTTACCAAAGATGAAATTGAACTAAACCAAAAAGTATTAAAAATTGATGATCAAGAAACAACTGTAAAAGTAACTACCGAAACTTCAACTTTTATTGCGGATTTTGTAATTTCTACAATTCCGCCTCAAGTACTCGTAAATACTGTTCATTTTTCTTCGGATTTAGGTTCAGATTTTAAACAAGTTGCAAATAACACGCATACTTGGATGAAGGATTCCATAAAGTTTGCGCTCGTTTATAAAACACCTTTTTGGAAAGAAAAAGGATTGTCTGGAGTTGGTTTTAGCAATGTTGGGCCATTTACAGAAATGTACGATCATTCAGATTTTGAGAATACTCATTTTGCCTTAATGGGATTTTTAAATGGAGCTCTAGCGAATGAAACCAAAGAATACAGAGAAGAAAAAATAAAAGAACAACTTTTTAAGTTTTTTGGAGAAGACGGAAAAAAATATCTTTCTTACGAAGAAAAAGTTTGGAATGAAGATCCATTGGTGAATTTTAAAAATAACAGTTTTATAACTCCTCATTTTAACAACGGTCATGCTATCTATCAGCAAGAATTTTTAAACAGAAAATTCATAGTTGCCGGTTCAGAAACTTCGCCAAAATATGGTGGTTATATGGAAGGCGCCATTTTTAGAGGAAATCAAGTTTTAGAACAATTGAAAAACAGATTTCAATAGATTTTAAAGCTAATTAAAATTTGTCTTCTGGAAAGAAATGGAGAGTTTTAAAAATTTTTCTCCGCTCCTGTATCCATTTTTTTTTAATAAAAAATCCTAAACTTTCGCTTAGGATTTTAATATACTTTTTATAAAGAAACTACTTATCTATAGAACCTAAAACACGCTTCATAAAAGCATTTAAAGCTTCTTTTTTAGGTGTTCCTTCTTTGATCATTTTATCTACTTCTAACGCACCATACATATTAGAAATCAACTCGCCAATAACATCTAATTCTTCATCTTTTAACGACGGAACCTCTGTTAAAGCTTCTAAAGTTTCAATGGTTTCTAAAATATAATCTTGATCGTTTTCTTCAATAAATGAAGTTAAATGTTTTATTACGGGTAATTTCATAATTAAATAACTTCTTTTACTAAATCAACTAAAACTTCAAACTTATTCGTTTGCGTTTGGTTTACAAATTTACCATCAACAAAAGTTGCAAAAGTTGGTAAATTACTAACATCTGCTAATTTTCTGCTTTCAGGAAATTTCTCTGCATCAGCAATTACAAAAACTGCACCTTCATTTTCTGAAGACAATTTTTTAAATTTTGGCTTCATAATTCTACAGTTTCCACACCATGTAGCAGAGTATTGTACTACCACTTTTTTGTTATCAGCAATTATTTCTGATAAATTATCTTGACTTAATTCTTGTAACATTTTATTCTTTTTTTTTATTAAAAGAAAAGAGTTCGTGTATTCATCCCCCAATTTCAACACGAACAATTTTCCCTTATTAAATATTAATGAGAAGCTAAATAAGCAGCAGTTCCTTTTGCATTTGCTTGCATTGCATCTTTACCTTCTTCCCAGTTTGCAGGACAAACTTCACCATGAGATTGTACATGAGCATACGCATCAATTAAACGTAAAAACTCATTTACATTTCTACCTACTGGCATATGATTAATTCCTTCATGAAAAACAGTTCCTTCTTCATCAATTAAATAGGTAGCTCTATACGTTACATTGTCTCCTTCAACTTGTACAGTTCCTGTAACTTCGTCATACGTTTCGTTTGTAATATCTAAAATACCTAAAATTGAAGATAAATTTCTGTTGCTATCTGCTAAGATTGGATAGGTAACACCTTCTATTCCTCCGTTATCTTTAGAAGTACTTAACCATGCAAAATGTACTTCGGCTGTATCACAAGAAGCTCCAATTACAACTGTATTTCTTTTTTCGAATTCTGGTAATGCAGCTTGAAAAGCGTGTAATTCAGTAGGACATACAAAAGTAAAATCTTTAGGATACCAAAATAATAATACTTTCTTTTTATTACTTACTGCCTCTTCTAATACATTTACTTTAAATGTATCGCCCATTTCATTCATTGCATTTACATCTAAATCTGGAAATTTTTTACCTACTGCTGTTGCCATGTTTTATAATTTTTATTTTGTGTTGATATTTATTTTTAACACTGCAAATATAAAATGGATTACTCTAAAAGAGAAAATTATTAATGCGAACTTTTTATATTAACATCAAATTTATTTATAGTAATCAATCATAAAAATAGGTTTTTACTATTTTAAATATTTGTGTAAAAAATTGTGTAAATTTAAATGCAAATTCAATTATAGTTTTTAGTTATTTAAAAATAAAAAGTATAGATAAAAATTATTTAAAGAATTCTTGTAGGTTTGCACTTTAAAAATTAAAAACATCATAATTATGGAAGATAACAACAGCATTTCTAAATGCCCATTTATGGGAGGAACTCAAAAACATACAGCTGGTAGTGGCACAAAAAACCGAGATTGGTGGCCAAATGAATTAAAATTAAATATTCTTCGTCAAAATGGTGCATCCTCAAATCCGATGGAAAAAGATTTTGATTATGCAGCCGCTTTTAATAGTATTAATTTTGACGAATTAAAACAAGATGTCATCGACTTAATGACAGATTCACAAGATTGGTGGCCTGCAGACTACGGTCATTACGGACCTTTTATGGTACGTATGGCCTGGCATAGTGCTGGTACTTATAGAGTTGGAGACGGACGTGGTGGCGCTGGTTCTGGTTCACAACGTTTTGCTCCTTTAAATAGTTGGCCAGATAATGGTAATTTAGACAAAGCACGTTTATTACTTTGGCCTGTTAAAAAGAAATATGGAGCTAAATTATCTTGGGCAGATTTAATGATTCTTGCAGGAAACTGCGCAATGGAATCTATGGGGTTTAAAACTGCTGGTTTTGCAGGCGGACGTGAAGATATTTGGGAACCTGAACAAGATATTTATTGGGGTTCTGAGACAGAATGGCTAGGAAATGATGCTCGTTATGAAGATGGAAATTTAGAAAGCGATTTAGGTGCTGTTCATATGGGATTAATTTACGTAAATCCCGAAGGACCTAATGGAAGACCAGACCCTGTAGCTTCTGGAATTGATATTAGAGAAACTTTTGGAAGAATGGCAATGAATGATGAGGAAACGGTTGCCCTTATTGCTGGCGGACATACTTTTGGAAAAGCACATGGTGCTGCAAACCCTAATGAGTTTGTTGGTAAAGAACCTGCTGGCGCACCAATTGAAGAAATGAGTACCGGATGGAAAAATACGTATAAAACTGGCGTTTTAGACGATACAATTACCAGCGGGATTGAAGGCGCTTGGACACCAAACCCAACAACTTGGGATCATGATTATTTTGATGTTTTACTAAATTACGATTGGGAACTAACAAAAAGTCCTGCAGGAGCGCATCAATGGAAACCATCTAATGCAAATGCCAGAAAAGCACCTAAAGCTGGTGATGCCAATGATACTCAGGACTTGATGATGACCACTGCGGATATGGCGCTAAAAATGGATCCAATTTATCTAGAAATTTCTAAACGTTTTCATACCGATAAAGATGCTTTTGAAAAAGCTTTTGCCAATGCCTGGTTTAAATTAACGCATAGAGATATGGGACCTGTTTCTAGGTATTTAGGAACACAATTCCCTAAAGAAGAATTGATTTGGCAAGACCCAATCCCAACAGGAAAAATACTTACTGATGATGAAATAAAAACTTTAAAAAATCTTATTTTAAATTCGGGATTATCTATTTCGCAATTAGTGACAACCGCATGGGCTTCTGCATCAACATTTAGAGGTTCTGATATGAGAGGTGGCGCAAATGGAGGAAGAATTCGTTTACAACCACAAAAAAGTTGGGCAGTAAATAATCCGTATGAATTAAATAAAGTAATCACTATTTTAGAAGGAATTCAGAAAGATTTTAACGGTAAAGTTTCAATGGCAGATTTAATTGTTTTAGGCGGATCTGTTGGCGTTGAAAAAGCTGTAAAAAATACAGGTTTTAATTTTGATGTTCCTTTTACTTCTGGAAGAGGAGATGCTACACAAGAACAAACAGACATCCTTTCTTTTAGTTATTTAGAACCAAGAGCAGATGGTTTTAGAAATTTTATCAAAAAAGATTTAAAACTAGCTGCCGAAGAATTGCTAATTGATAAAGCGCAATTATTAACACTTTCTATTCCAGAAATGACTGTGTTAGTTGGCGGTTTAAGAGTATTAGGTGCTAATTATGACAATTCTAAATATGGTGTTTTTACAGATAAAACAGACACTTTAACGAATGATTTCTTTACAAATATTTTAGATTTTAGTTACACTTGGAAAGCTACTTCTACAGATGACACCTTATTTGAAGGAACTGATAGAAAAACTGGCAAAATTAAATTTAGAGGAACTAGAGCTGATTTAATTTTTGGTTCAAACACAGAGTTAAGAGCAGTTGCCGAAGTGTATGCTGCGGATGACGCTAAAGAACGTTTTGTAGCGGACTTTATAGCTGCTTGGACTAAAGTAATGAATCTTGATCGTTTTGATTTAAAGAAATAATAAGTATTTTTTATATACATAAAAAGGGAATCAACAACAGTTGATTCCCTTTTTTAGTTATTCTTATTTTATCTTAAGAAAAGTTAAGAAATTGACCTTTTAT
>JANQTQ010000108.1 GCA_030731625.1 Polaribacter sp.
AATATCTAATACAGTCAGAAGCTTGTGTAGATGCAGAAATTCCAAAATGGAAAGATGATGCTTGGTATTGGAAAAAAGAAGCGACAGATTGGGGTTGGGATTGGGCTCCAGAAGCAGATAAACATTTGCATCCAAAATATGCTCCAGTTAACAGATATGCTAGAGATATTATTGGCTGTTTAAACAATTATGTTGATGGTTGGATAGATTGGAACATGGTGTTAGACACACAAGGAGGACCAAATTGGTTTGAAAATTGGTGTGTAGCTCCGGTAATTGTAAATCCAGAAACAGACGAAGTTTATTTTACGCCAATTTATTATACACTTACTCATTTTAGTAGATTTATTAGACCAGAAGCAAAAGTAATTGCGTTAGAAAATTCTGATAAAGAATTAATGGTTACTGCGGCAGAAAATCCTGATGGAACAATTGCAGTAGTTGTATTTAATGAAGGAAAAACATCAAAAAATATAAATTTATCTTTAAATGATAAGAATGTAGCAATACAAATACAAGGACAGGCTATTCAAACCGTTTTAATTTTTAACTAATTAACTTAAAAACTAACCACAAAATTATGAGTAAAAATCAAACAAAATCCAGCAAAGTTCCAATGGGACAAAAGATTGCTTTTGGATTTGGAATGTTAGCCAATCAAATGTTTCCTGCTGCAATGGGTATTTTTATGGTAGTTTTAATACAAGACTATGGTTTATCTACTTTAATGTGGGGTGTTTTATTTTTTATTCCTCGTCTTTTCGATTCTTTTACAGACCCAATTATGGGTTTTATTTCTGATAACACTAGATCTATTTGGGGCAGACGCAGACAATATGTTCTTTTAGGCGCTTTGATAATGGGTATAGGATTTTCGCTGTTATGGCAAATGTATAAGGAAGATGGTGTCGATTATAATTTTGTGTATTTTTTAATTTGGTCTTTAGTATTTTATTTAGGACTAACTATTTTCTCAGTGCCATACGTAGCTATGGGCTATGAGATGAGTGACGATTTTCATGAGCGTACAAATATTATGGCAGTTGCACAGTCTATTGGGCAATGGGCTTGGGTAATTGCGCCATGGTTTTGGGTGGTGATGTATGATGATAGTTGGTTTGGTACCACAACAGAAACTACAAGATCTTTAGGTATTTGGGTGGGTGTTATTTGTGCTCTTTTAGCCATGATTCCAGCTTTTTTTATAAAAAGTAAGTCTACTATAGATGATGAAAGTTTAACGCCTTTAACCTTAAAAACCTTAGGGGGAAGTTTAAAACAGATTTTAGAAAATTTTAAAGAAGCTTTTAAGATACCGGTTTTTAGAAAATTATGTTATTCAACCTTTTTAATCTTTAATGCTTTTAATGTTGTTGCGGGCTTTTCGTTTTTTATTGTAGTTTATTATTTATTTAATGGAGATGCAGGTGCTGCAGGTCTTTGGCCAACTTTGTTAGGCAGTGTAGGCGCGTTAGCAACTACCTTTTTAGTAATACCTATTGTTGCTCAGTTGTCTAAATCTGTGGGTAAAAAGAATGCTTTTTTAATTTCTCAAGGGATTTCTATTTTAGGATATATAATGCTTTGGTTTTTATTCATTCCAGGAAAACCCTATATGTTTTTATTTGCATTGCCTTTTTTCTCTTTCGGAATAGGGAGTTTATTTACATTAATGATGTCTATGACTTCTGATGTCATAGATATAGATGAATTAAATACTGGTAAACGAAGAGAAGGCGTTTTTGGTGCCATATATTGGTTAATGGTAAAGTTTGGTTTTGCCTTTGCAGGATTAGCAACGGGTGCAATTATGTCATTAGTTGGGTTTGTGCCAGACACAGTAAACACAGAAGCTTCAATTACAGGAATAAGACTTTTCTACTCAGGTTTACCAATAGTTGGTACACTTGTAGCAATGTGGATAATGCGTAATTATGATCATTCTGAAGAAAAAGCTTTAAAAGTTAGTGCAGAACTTGCAGAAAGAAAACAACTTAAAAACGCACCCAAAACATCATCAGGGTATGAAGCCGGAAATTTAATTTCACTGGCAAATAATTTAACGTTAAAAGAATATGAAGGCGCTGATTTATCAAATCTTTCAGAGACTGAAATTACAGCACTATTTTCAAAAACTTTAGATAGTAAATTAAAAGGCTTGTGTTTTAGCCCTTATGTTGATGGACAAAATGCAAATGATGTTTTATCAGAACTGCAAGTTATTAGAAGAATGGATATTATTTCGCCTTATACAACTTCTATTCGTTCTTTTTCTTGTACAAACGGTAATGAGTTAATTCCTCAAATAGCAAAACAAAAAGGATTAAAAACGATTGTTGGTGCTTGGATAGGAAAAGATAAAAAACGTAACGAAAAAGAGATTGAAGGATTAATTCGTTTAGCAAAAACAGGTTTTGTAGATATTGCTGCTGTTGGTAATGAAGTTTTGTTAAGAGGTGATGTTTCTGAAGAACAGGTTGTTGAATATGTAAACTATGTTAAAAACGAACTAAAAGGTTTAAATATTCCTGTTTGTTATGTAGATACCTATTATGAATATTCTAAAAGACCAAATTTGGAAAAAATATCAGATATTATTTTAATAAACTGTTATCCATTTTGGGAAGGGGCTAATATTGATAATTCTTTGCTACAATTAAGACAGATGTATGCCATCACTCAAAAAATAGCAAATGGCAAAGAAATCATAATTACAGAAACGGGTTGGCCAAGTCAAGGAGAAGCTGTTAAAAATGCAAATTCAACAAAATTGAATGCAATGAAATATTTTATTCAAACGCAGCAATGGGCAAAATCAGAAAATATAGAAATGTATCATTTTTCTTCTTTTGATGAAAGTTGGAAAGTTAATGTAGAAGGAGAAGTAGGCGCAAGATGGGGTCTTTGGGATAAAGATGAAAATTTAAAATATAATTAATCAGAAAAAACAAGGCAATGTCATTCAGAAAAGAAATTCAAGTATCAATTGAGCAGGTTAAGGCCAATTTTACACAGAATATAGGAGTTGAATTTAAAAAGTACTCAGAAGACGATTTAGTAAAACTTTGGCGTGAAACTCTAGAAACAGGTATGCATGGCATTTGTTTTAGTATGTATGAAGATGGTCAAGAACCAGGTGATACCATTACAGAAGAACAAGTAGAAAGAAGAATCAAAATTTTAAAACCATATACAAAATGGATTCGATCTTTTTCTTGTATCGAGGGAAATGAAAATATACCAAGAATAGCAAAAGAACACGGATTAAAAACTTTAGTTGGAGCCTGGTTAGGAGATGATTTAGAAAAAAACGAAGAAGAAATTGAAGCCTTAATTAAATTAGCAAAAGAAGGTTGTGTAGATATTGCAGCTGTTGGAAACGAAGTTTTATATAGAAAAGAGCTTACAGAAGAAGAATTGCTTGTTTATATAAATAGAGTAAAAAAAGCCATACCAACTATTGAAGTTGGGTATGTAGACGCTTATTACGAGTTTTCTAAAAGACCAGCAATTACCGAAGCTTGCGATGTTATTTTAGCAAATTGCTATCCTTATTGGGAAGGTTGTAGTATAGAATATTCTTTAAGCCATATGCAGCAAATGTATAACCAAGCAAAAGAGGCAGGAAAAGGAAAAAGAATAATTATTACAGAAACTGGTTGGCCAAGTCAAGGTAGTAGTTTAGGAGGTGCACATTCTAATGAGCAAAATTCAATGAGGTATTTTATCAATTCTCAAGTTTGGTCTGAAGTAGATGAAATAGAAATGTTTTATTTCTCCTCTTTTGATGAATCCTGGAAAGTTGGTACTGAAGGAGATGTTGGAGCTTATTGGGGTTTGTGGGATAAACATAAAAAATTAAAATATTAGGGATTAAGATTTTAAATAATTAAATTATAGAGCTCAGAATATAAAACTATTCTGGGCTTTTTTTTGTTTCAAAAGAATTATTTGTAAGTAGGTTATAAACAGTAACTTAAATCGCTTAAAAAAGACCCATACATTACCCATACAACAATAATAAAAGGAGTTAGATTAATTATCTCGTACTTATTTTAAAATGGCTTTAAACCTAGTTGTAGTATAAGATTTGTAATATTTTATATGTTTTTTTGTGGATGTATGTTTTTTGTAGGGGTAATTTTATTGTATTCACATTAAATTAATGTTATTTTTGAGTAATTAACTTTTAAATATATAAACAATGAAAAAAATTACTTTATTATTTGTATTACTGATTTCATCAATTGGTTTTTCACAACAACAACAGTATCATCTAGATTTTGAGGAAGGAACTCCATCTGGAGTAGCTGGCAATTGGTTTACTTTTGACAACAATCCTGCTCCAGCTGAGATAATAGATAATCCAGATTTAGATGGTGTAAATGCTACAGCTTCTAAAGTTATGAAAGTAGTAGTTGGTCCTGACAATGCTTTTTATGCAGGAGTTAATAATGCTTGGGAAACATCAAAATTTGGTACTTGGAAAATAGACAAGGCTGTGTCAAGCAACTTAACCTTAACTATGGATGTAAATAAAAACTACGTTGGTACTGTTGGTATTAAAATGGGAACAAACAGTGCAGGAACAACATTTCAAATTACAGACCAAAATGTTGGTAATACTGTTGTTAATGAATGGCAAACCTTAACATTTGATCTTTCAGGTATAAACCCAAATGGCGATTTATCAAATATTAGCCAAATGGTAGTTTTTGTAGATTGGACTGACGGTGCACCTAATAGAGCAGCAGGAAATACAATTTATATTGATAACATTAAATTTAATGCAGAGAAATTAACAGATGCACCAGTTGTTCCTGT
>JANQTQ010000109.1 GCA_030731625.1 Polaribacter sp.
ATCATAATCAAAGAAAATAAAAGGATACGCATTAAAACCATTGATGGAAATAAATTTTCTGGTCGATTTAAAATTGTAAATAATGGTACAATTTTAATAGATGATCAGGAAATAGATTTAGAAAACATTGAAAAAATAAAGCGAGATCCTTTGTTGGTCTCAGTTTTCACGAACGGATTTCTAGTATATATGGGAACAGGCGTTGCAATAACAGGTGTTTTTATAGCTATCTTTACAAGTAATCCAGCGGCTACTTTACTAATTATTCCTGGTGCTGGTTTGGTTTATGGTGGATTTAAATCTCCTAATTTTTTAAAAGGGTATAAAAAAACCAGTGACTGGAGCTATGAGCTCATAACGATCGCAAAATAGAATTAAAAAATTACACAGAGATTCACGGAGGTTTTTTAAAACATCTCTGTGAATCTCTTTTTTATCTCAGCGAATCTCAGTGCAACAACATTTTAATCCAAAGGATTTTTCCAAGAAAATTGTTTAAATAAGGCCATCCAATCTTCTGCAAAAGAAGCTTTTAAAATCAATGCTTCGGATGAAAAAGGATGTGTGAATTCTAATTTTCCTGCATGTAAAAAAAGGTTTTTCCAACCAAAATTTTCATCAAACATTACATCATGATTTTTATCTCCATACTTGGCATCACCAATTAAAGGATGACTAATTTTATTGGTATGTACTCTTAATTGATGCATTCTTCCTGTTTTTGGTGATAATTCTACCAAGCTATAACGTGAAGAATCATAAGGTTTTACAGGAATTTGTAACGTAACGTTTTCTAAAGTTTTTAAAAGTGTTAAGGCATCTTTATGCACATTTGCATCTCTTCCTTTTACAGGTGTGTCGATGGTTTTTGATTCCGGAGAAAAGCCGCGTACAACACCATAATAGGTTTTCTGAATTTCGTTTTTGGTAAATAATTCCTGAAACTTAGAAACAAACTCCTTTTGTTTTGCCAATAAAATGATTCCAGATGTTTTTCTGTCTAATCTGTGTATAGGATAGACTTTTAATCCTTTTTCATTCTCAATGATTTGTAAAAGAGAATCTTCATCAGCAACGTTTCTAGAATGAAATGCATGATGTACCAAAACGTTATTTGGTTTATTGACACAAAGAAGGTAGTCGTCTTCAAAAATTATTTCTAAACTCATCATTTTAAATAGTATAAAGTAAATTTTTTATTTATTTAGGTTCTAAAACTGTATTTTTTGCCCTTTCTGAAAATAGGATATATCCAATTAATAATAGGGAAATAGATCCGCAAACAAAGAAACCAATAAATAGCGGTAAAGCGCTCTCGTTAATAAAACTGCCTATAAATGTAGCAATGGGTACCGCCATAATTGTAGAAACAAAACCATTTATTGCGGCTCCAACTCCGGCAATATGTCCAATCGGTTCCATGGCTAAAGCTCTCGTGTTTCCAAAAAGAAAGCCAATACTAAAGAATTGCAATCCAAAAAAAGGTAATAATATATAAATATTCGGATTCGTTTCTCCAGAAAAAAGGAAGATATAAAACAAAGGAACAATCGTAAATACAACAGCAAAAATTGAAACCAATTTAAACATACCTAGTCTTACAACCAGTTTTCCGTTTAAAAAAGTTGCCAAACCAATACTGATCGCTAAACCTGCAAAAATAAAAGGAAACTCTTCTTTTAAATGATATTGTTCTTCAAATATATGCTGACTTGCGCTTAAATACACCATAAAAGAACCTGTGATAAAACCAGAAAATAGGGTAAAAATAACAGCATATTTGTATTTTAAAAACTCTTTAACGCCTTCTATAAAAAGCGGGAGTTTAAACTTTTTTCTATTTTCTGGTTTTAGAGTTTCTGGCTGACGCTTCCAAACCCAAATCATCGTACATAACCCAAAAATTAACTGACTGTAAAAAATAGATCTCCAGCCATATAAGTCTAACATAAGTTTACCGATTGCTGGGGCTACAACGGGAACAAGAATAAAAATCACTACAATAAAAGACATTACTTTTGCCATATAATTACCGCTAAAACGGTCTCTAACCATGGCAACACTAATGGTTCTTGGTGCAGAAAGACCTATTCCTTGCAGTAATCTACCAACAATCATCATTTCTAAACTGGTCGCAAAAATACAAATGAAACTTGCAAAAGCAAAAACGATAAAGCCAACATATATAATAGGTTTTCTTCCAAAACTATCCGAAAGTGGCCCAGAAAGAAGTTGCCCAAAACCCAATCCTAAGAAAATCATGGTGATAAATAACTGATTGTTTTTAGGGTTTTCGATATGTATAGACTTACTAATTTCTGAAATTGCAGAGAGTAATGCGTCTATTGCTAAAGCTACTAATGACATTAAGGATGCCATTACAATAATAAATTCTAATTCTGATTTTTGCCTAATTTTCACAGGTCAAAAATACTTTTAATTAATCTCAAAAAGTGTTTGAATCTCTTAAAATATCTTTAAAATAAGTGAAGGTGTAAAAAGTAGTAATTTTAAAGGATTATTCGAGTCCTATTTGGTCTATAAAACGATCGTTTCCAATCCCTTTAGGGTTTTCTCCCCATTTATTTTGTTTAGGTTCACTTTCCATACATAGTAAAACAAGTAACCAGATCCAACCTATAATTGGTAAAAAAAATAAAAGGAAATACCAACCAGTATAGCCACCATCATGCAATCTTCTTACAAAAACGGCGAGAGACGGAATAAATATAAGTACCGAATAAATGGTTGAAATTATAGAAAAAATAGTGGTTCCAGAAGCAATATCTAAAATTGCAAGCAACCAAGAAATTAAAAAACTAATCAGTGTAAACATCCAATATTCTTTACGCCTTGCTCTACCAGAAAAATCAAAGTATTGCGTAATTACTTTTACATACCAATTCATATATCCATAAATTATTAACTTTTATGCACTCCTTTAGGATAGGGTCCCCATTTATTTATTTTTGGTTCTCCCAACATAATAAGTAATATTAACAACCAAATCCAACCAATTATAGGAATACAAATTAAAAGAATATTCCAACCTGTTTTACCAGAATCATGCAATCTTCTTAATAAAACGGCTATACTTGGAATTAAAATAAATCCAAAAAAAGAATACTCGATGATTGAAGTGTCGTAGCTAAAATAACGATTTAAAATTTCGAGGCCCCAAAAAATCAACACATTCGTAAGTGTAAAAACCCAAAACTCTTTGCGCCTTGCTCTTCCGTAAAAGTCGAAATATTGCGATAAAGCTTTGAGATACCATTTCATAGCATTAAAATACAAAATATTTTTTAAAAACGAAGATAAATTAAAAAATTCCTCTTGATTTTAGTTCTAAATACTTGTTGATGGTATCACCAGTTAAGTCTTCTGGTTTGGTAAGCACAGATTGAATTCCGTATTTTTTTAATTCATTTACAATCTGTTTCTTTTCGTACATAAATTTTTCGGCAATAATAGTGTCATAGACTTCCTGAATCGTTTCTGCCTTCGCATTTATCAACGTATCGAGTTCTGTATTTTTAAAGAAAACAACTAACACTAAATGATTTTTTGCTAAGGCGCGTAAATAAGGTAATTGCCTGTTTAAAGCATCGATCGTTTCAAAATTAGAAAATAAAATAAGTAAACTTCTATGGGTAATTTTTCTTTTTACAACGGCATATAAAGTACCAAAATCAGATTCTGAAAAGTTCGTTTTAATCGTGTGTAAAGCTTCAGAAATTAGACTCATTTGCGAGTTTCTGCGTTCTGCAACTACCCAATCTTCTAATTTTGTAGAGAAAGACAACATCCCAGCTTTGTCTTGTTTTCTTAAAATGATATTGCTAATTGCCAAGGTTGCATTTACAGCATAATCTAACAAACTTAATCCGTTAAATTGCATTTGCATAGCGCGGCCTTTATCAATAATGGCATATACAGTTTGCGATTTTTCTTCTACATACTGATTGACCATTAATTGATTCCGCTTTGCGGATGCTTTCCAATTTACAGTTCTAAAATCATCGCCAGCAACATATTCTTTAATTTGTTCAAACTCTAAAGAATGACCAATTCTTCTAACTTTTTTTGTGCCGTAAGAAATGGTTGAATTGTTAAATGCTTGGATATTAAAATCGCGCAACTTTAAAAAAGAAGGATAGCATTTCAATTCTTTTTCTTCGCTTAAAATATATTTTTTAGTGGCTAATTGTAATGGCGAATTGGTATATACATTTACATGACCAAAAAGATACACGCCTCTTTCTTTGGGTGATACGTTGTAATAAATCGTTTTTTGTTGTTGTGATTTTAATTTTTGATCAAAGAAAAAGTCTCTTTTTTGAAATTGAAAAGGCAATTCTTCAATCAACGATAAATGTGCTTCAAAAGGATAGTTGTTTTTGAGTTCTAGGGTGATTTTATTTTCATCTCCGTTAGACAATCGTTCGGGCAAATAACGCTCCACAGAAATGCCGTTTTTTGTTTTGTAGAGGATAAAAATATCAACAAGAGTTAAAATAATTAGAACGAATAACAACACTTTTGAAATCTCAAAAAAAACAGGAGCAAAGAAGCCAACCACAAATAATATAGCGATAGTTGCCAAAGCATAAAAAAATCGTTTATGTATAAATAATGTGTTGTAAATGTGTTTCAATGTTTGTTGTTTAATTGTTTATTCGTTTAATTGTGTAAATGTTTAATTGTTTAACCTTTTTATTGTTATGTACGTAGCAATCTTTTTGTTGTTTAGTTCAAATAAATTAGAAATTACTTCGTACTTCTTAATGATATTTTTGTACTTGCTAACCACTAACC
>JANQTQ010000110.1:0-3560 GCA_030731625.1 Polaribacter sp.
GTTTTGTAATGTCTGATTTTAAATTATCAAGAATAAATTGCTGAACTTCTGGTTGTAAAATAGATAAATTCAATATTTGTTAAATGTCTTTTGTTAAAGATTTTACAATCTTGTTTTCTGATAAAAACTCTTTTAAAATCACTTTTAATGCGGTGTAACATGGCACGGCAGTAATCATGCCTAAAACACCAAATAACAAACCACCAATTACAATAATTAAGAAAATTTCTAAAGGATGAGATTTTGTTGTTTTTGAAAAAATTACAGGCTGACTTACAAAATTATCTATTAATTGCGCCAATCCGTAGCAAAATAAAATCCATAGAGAAGTTGGTAAAATTTCTGTTTGAAAATCATGACCAATATTACTTGTCATAGATAAAACAAACATAATTAATGCCCCAATTAAAGGGCCTACATACGGAATTAAATTTAACAAGGCACATAAAAAAGCAATGACGATGGCATTCGTAATACCAAAAGAAAATAAAATAATAGTATATAAAATAAACAATATTAAAATCTGAAAAATTAAGCCTATAAAGTAACTGGCTAGTAAATTATTAATAGTTTCTAATGACTTTGCAAACCTACTTTCTTTGTTATTAGGAATTAATGCAAGAACCCCTTTTTTTAACAATTGGCTATCTTTCATAAAGAAAAATGAAATAAATAAAACAGATAAAAGTCCAACACTTAATGAACCGAAAGCACCCAGAATTGCATTTAAAATATTCGGAATTGTTTTAAACTGAGAAGCAATGTCTATGTTTTTTAATTCATTTACAAGATCTATTCCGGTTGTTGCAAAATAGTCTGAAAATTGCGTAAAAATACCTTGAACATTGGCTTGCAATTCATCTACGTGCAAAAGCGATAGATTTCTACTTTGCTCTAAAATTAAAGGAATAAATAAAATAATTAAGCCAGTTAAAAAACTAAGCATTAACAGCATGGTTGTGATGACGGCAATGGTGTTTGGAAACTTTAATCGGAATCTCAAGAATAAAATAATTGGACGCCCAATTAGGGATAAAACGCCCGCAATAATAATATAAACGATGACCGATTGTATTTTGAATAAAAAATACAGTAAAAACAAAATCCCTATAATGATAGATAATGCTCCTAAGATTCCTTTGGTAATGCTTTTTGAATTCATTTTTTTATTTTATTAGGTTGTCTAACCAAGTGTTAGCAATAAGTAGTATAAAAATTAGAATACCTAAAGATAAAAAATTAGTAGTTAGCATAAAGCCAAAAACACCAACTAGTAACATTAAAATACCAATACTAAAATTAAAGATGCTATTTTTTTTAGTTTCAGATAAAAAACCTCTTGGTATTGGTAATATAGCACAAATAAAAGCGAATGCCATTAATAGAAAATAATTATTTTGTAAAAAAGCATAAGAAATAACTGCTAAAATAGATGCGCCAAAAATCATGATAAAAGCTTGTCCACTTTTCTTTTCTTGTTCATCCAATAAGTATTTTCCGTAGTTATCAAAAATTAAAATTGCGTTTGATAAAGGTTCCATAATCCAAGTTCCTAGTGCAAAAAATAAATACAAAATAACGATAGGAAATACTAGAAAAGAGTAATCTGTGTTTGCAAGCGCTTTTGTAATAATTTTATAAGTAAAATATAAACCAATAAAGAAAATCCATTGTTGTTTGCTACTTTTCTTAGCTATCCAAAAAGCGTATTTTAAATACACACTATAAATAAAGTTATTGGCTTTTAAGGCTGTACTCATTCCTTCTCTAGCATACTCATAATTTGGGTCTATGGATAAAGCCTCTTTAAAATGAGTTAAAGCTTCTTTAGTTTTTCCGTTTTCTAATTTAGACCAGCCTACATTGGCATGAGAATACACGTTTTCTGGGTCTTTTTCTAATAAATTTTCAATACTGTTAAAAGCTTCATCCTTCTTGTTTAATTTTGTTAAAGCTTGCACTCTAGCATTTAAACATAATTTATTGTTCGGGTCTAATGATAAACCTTCATTAGCTGTTTTTAAAGAAGCCTCATAATTTTTAGTGTAAAGTTCTATATAAGATTTTTGACCAAAAAAATCTGCTTCATAAGGATAAATGCTAATGGCCTTATTTATATGATGCATTGCCTTTTTCAGGTCGTTTAAATGGTATGAAATTTGAGCTAATAAAAAATAGGTATTCTCATTATCGGCATCTATTTTTAATAAAGAATTTGCTATTTCTTCTGCTTTATCTATTTGATCTAGTTGTAAATAAGAGTAAGAAATATAATAAATAGTATCAAAATCTTCTGGCATTTCTTGCAAAGCCTCTTTAAAATAGCCGATGGCATCTTGATATCTATTTAACTCAAATAGTTGAATACCTCGTAAATAATTTTGAGATTCCATTATTTTTTAATTTTTAAATAGGTTAAAACTTCATCGTATAAACCAGAATCGTTTGCATAAAGTGCGTAGTTTTTAGCTGAACTAAACCATTGTTTTGTACTTGGTTTTACTTTTTTTATGGCATTTAAAATATCTTTGGATGTTAATGGTTTTGGAATTCCATCTTTAAAAGATTCAGTTAATTTTTGTTCAATGGCAACATCAATAACAGCATTAATATCTGCGCCAGAAAATTCATTGCTTTTTTTTGCAATCTCGGTTGTGTCTATAATTTCTGTAGGTTTTCCTTTTAATTTTATTGAAAAAATAGATTTTCTTGCTTCAATATCCGGAGGAGAAACAAAAATAATTCGATCAAATCTTCCAGGTCTTCTAAATGCAGGATCTAAATGCCAAGGGGTATTTGTTGCGCCTAAAATTAAAATGCCATCATTGTTAGCATCCAATCCATCTAATTCATTTAAAAATTGATTAATTACAGATCTTCCAGAAGATTTATTCATATCACTTCTATTTGCACCTAATGCATCAATTTCATCAAAAAAGATAACACAAGGTGTGTTTCTTCGTGCGATTTCAAAAATTTCATGCAGATTTTTTTCAGAATTTCCAATCCACATATCTAAAATATCATTAATGCTAACATTAATAAAGTGTGCATTTATTTCGCCAGCCGTGGCTTTTGCAATATGAGTTTTTCCACAACCTGGAGGTCCATATAATAAAATTCCACCTCCAATTTTTTTACCATACGCTTTGTATAGTTCGGGATGTTGTAAAGGCTTTATAATTTTTAATGCAATTTCATTTTTAACAGCATCCAGACCGCCAATATCTTTAAATTTGATAGATGGTTTTTTTAAAAAACTCAAAGCATCATCATCAATAAAGTTGTCTTCATCATTGTTTATTGAGGTAACTCTTAATTGCTTATCAAATTCGGGGTTTTTGTATAAGTTGTTGTTATTTAGAATTGTAGAGTAGGTTTCTTTTGCTTTTTCAATTTCATTTTGATGAACGTAACAGTAGCATAAAAGTTCTAAATATTTTTCTTCTGTCGATGTTTCTATAATTTCTTCTAAAATAATTTCTGATGTAGAAAATTTATTTTGATTAAAATAAATTTTTGCCAATTCAAATTTTGCCTGGATATTATTTCTATCTAAA
>JANQTQ010000110.1:3570-16217 GCA_030731625.1 Polaribacter sp.
AATTTGAAAAATCTAAAATTTCGGTTAAAAATAATTCTGCTTTTTCAATTTCATTTTCTTGAATATAAAGAATTGCAATCTGTAATTTTAAAGGAATATTATTTGGAGAAAATTTTAATGCTTCTAATAAGCTTTTTAATAATTCATTTTTCATAGTTAATTATATGCTTTTACGTCTCCCATATTTAAATTTTTTCCACCATCAAAAGTATGATTTGTAGGCAGTAATGTACCACTTTCTGTTGTAATCCAATCTTGCCAAGTTGCATTTACGCCATCAAGTTTCATACTTGGCACATACATTTTAAAACTAATAGGAAGGTTGTTTTTATCTAAAATCCATAAGTATGAATCACCGGGAGTTGTGCCACCTTTTGTGTATTTCACCAAAAGTGCTTCTTTGTTGTCTATTATTTTGATACTTCTAATCGTGCCATAATCAAATAATTTATGAGGTGCAACGAGCCAAAAAGAATCGTTATTAAAAATATCCCAAGCTTTTTTTATGAGGGTGCTGTCTTTACGTTCTTGTTCTATATCATTATAATAAACAGTACTTTCTTCTAAATAATCTGGATGTAAATTCACGCGAATGGTATCCCAAGAAACATCAACCACATGATTTTCTTTGTCCCATTTAAAATGTCTTTTCCCTCCAAAACTCCAACTTACGTTTTTTGTTTTTTTATAAGCATTGTGGTTAATTGCTTTTAAAACTTCATTTGCCAAAGCATCTGCTTTAGCGTTTTCTGTTTTAACATTTCCCATTCCTATTTCCATTCCAAATAAAGAAAGTTTGTGTTTTGTAGGTAATTTTATACCTGTTTTTGTGTTTTTCCAATCAGACCAAGTTGCAGCAACGCCACCAATAGGAATTATTTTAGTCCACATTTTAAAAGAAGTAGGATGGTAGTTTTCATCTAAAATCCATAAATAAGAATCACCCGGAGTTGTGCCGCCAGAAGTATACGTAATTAATAAGGCATCTTTACCCTTATAATTTACAATACTTCGTTCTGTGCCAGCATCAAAAATTTTAAAAGGCGCAATAAGCCAAAAAGAATCGTTATTAAAAAAGTCTTGTGCTTGTTTTATAAGTTCCTTTTTATCAGAAAGTTTACCATCAATATAAACGTCAGATTTGTGAATTTGCTTTGTGTTTAGAGTTACTTTATAATGATCCCAAGAAACATGCACAATGTTCTCGAACTTGTTCCAAGTATAAAAATGCTCATTTCTAAAACTCCATTTTAAAGTTTCAGTATTTTCAAAAGCTTCATGATTTATAGCAGTAAACATTTTTATAGCCAAAGCATCTGCTTCTTTTCCTTTTTTTCCTGTAGGTAAATCCTCATTATTTACAAAATAGTAGATAGCGATTACAGCAATGAATAAGAATAAAATGATTCCAATAAATTTAAAAAGCTTTTTCATTTATGTAGTTTATAAATTTTAAAGCTAAATTAATTCTTTTTTAGAAGACCTTATTTGTTTTCTTGATAATAATCTAAAATGTGTTTGGGAATTGACATGTTTTCTGGTTTTCCTTTATCAGCAATTGGATATCTTGCCACTTGTTTTATAGGCACAATTCCTGCCCAAATATCCAAATCATAATCTTCTGGTTCATCAATAACACCTTCATTTCTTATTTTAGCGGATGCGGTTTCAATGGTAAATTCCACCACCAACGTTCTGTCTACTTCTTTTTGATACATTGGTCGTAAAGATTCCCATTGATTTGGAAGCATTTGATTTACAATCCACTTTAAAACATTGGTTTTATCAGCATCATTTTCTACTTTTTTTAAAGTGCCAAACAGCGTAACCGATCTATAATTTACAGAGTGATGCAAGCCAGAACGAGCCAAAACCAATCCATCTAAATGCATCACCGTAATGGATGTTTTTTCACTTTCTAAAATGGAAAGTAACATTCTATTTCCTGTGGATCCATGAATGTATATTTTATCTTCTCTTCTAGCATATGCCATCGGAATTGTAATTGGCATTCCGTCATAAATATAGCCAACGTAACATAAAAAACCATCGTCTAAAATGCTGTTTATTTGATCAACATCATACGTTGCTCTGTTTGCGCCCCTTTTTACTCTGTTGATTTTTGATTGTGAATATGCTGTCATATTTTATCTTTTTTCTGGTGAAATATTCTTTATTTTTTCTGATGTAATTTTAGTGATTTCTACATCCTTTGGTTTAAAAATTCTTTTTTCTGATGCAGGATATTTTTCAATCATTTTTGATGGACGAATTGGACGCTCTACAAAATTTCCTGAACAACTTGGACATACGTTTTCGAAAATTTCTAGCGCGCAGGTTTTACAATACGTACACTCAAAAGAACAAATCATAGCTTCTGTTGATGTGTTTGGTAAGTCTTTGTTGCAATGCTCGCAATTGGGTTTTATTTCTAACATACACGTTGTTTATTCTTCAAAATTACTATATTTATGGACTGTTGTAATCGTCCAGATTGCAGATAAAGAATAGTCCAGTTTATGTTTCCGTATAAAACAAGTTTCAATTTAAAAAGAAAAAGTAAAAAACCAATGTATTTGCAATTGGCAAATCAGTTTATTGGGTTGATAAAAGATAGAAAATTACCACCAAAAACAAAATTACCAGGAAGTAGAGTTTTATCAGAATTATTGCAAGTTCACAGAAAAACAATTGTGGCTTGTTATGATGAATTACAATTACAAGGTTGGGTTGAAAGTGTGCCTAAAAAAGGAACTTTTGTGAATGCTAATTTACCAGAATTACTGCAGCAAGAATTTATGGAGAAACCTGTGTTTTTATCCGACAAAACAATAGGTTTTGAGTTTTATAAAGATCAGAATTTGGCAAGGAAATCAATAGAAAATAAAGAAGGTTTTCTATATTTAAATGATGGTATTTCTGATGCACGATTAACGCCAACGGAAGATATTGCAAGAACGTATAGAAGAATTTGTAGTAAAAAAGAGATCTATAAAGAAATGTCTTATGGATCTCTTTTTGGAAATGAAAAATTGCGAATTACTTTGGCAGATTACTTACATAAAACACGCGGTTTACCTATTCATAAAGACAATGTTTTGATTACTAGAGGAAGTCAAATGGGCATTTATTTGGCTTCAAAGTTGCTTTTAAATGAAGGTGATAATGTTGTAGTAGGACAAACAAATTACGGTTCTGCTGATACTAGTTTTTTGCAAAGAACCATAAATTTAATAAGAGTTTCTGTGGATGAAGACGGATTAATGACCGACGAGATTGAGCAAATTTGCAAGAAAAAATCAATAAAAGCAGTCTATGTTACTTCACACCATCATCATCCAACAACAGTTACTTTATCAGCAGAAAGAAGAATTCATTTGTTGAATTTATCAAAAAAATACCATTTTGCAATTATAGAAGATGATTATGATTACGATTTTAATTATCAGCATTCACCAATTTTACCATTGGCAAGTCACGATACAAATGGCAATGTAATTTATATTGGTTCTGTGTGTAAAACGGTTGCGCCAGTTTTTAGAATTGGATATTTAATTGCACCAAAAGAGTTTGTAATTGAAGCTTCAAATCAACGAAGATTTATAGACAGACAAGGGGATGCGTTGTTAGAATTAACATTTGAAGATTTTATAAAATCGGGAGATTTAGATAGACATATTAAAAAGGTAATGAAAGTGTATAAAGCAAGAAGAGATTTGTTTTGTCAACTTTTAAAAGAGCAATTTGAAGGTGTTTTTAGTTTTGAGATTCCCAAAGGAGGAATGGCCGTTTGGCTGCATTTACATAAAAAATATTCTTGGAATACGGTTGCAGAAATTGCGCAAAAACATCAACTAGAAATAGGAGAGTGGCAACGTTATGATGCTGCTAAAATTCATCATAATTGTATAAGAATTGGTTTTGCTTCTTATACAATTGATGAAATTTATGAGTTGATAAACAGATTAAAATTAACTATAGATGAATTATAAAAACAGCATTTTAAATTTTTAGATATCTGATAATCAGTTTTAAAATTATTTTGCAAATAACTGGCTGATGTCTTTAAAAGCCTTAAATTCTAACGCATTATTTTCTGGATCATTAAAAAATAGGGTTGCTTGTTCGCCAACTTTTCCTTGAAAACGAATACATGGTTCAATTACAAATTTGGTATTTACAGCTTTTAGTGTATCTGCCAAATTGTGCCAATCTTCCCAAGTTAGCACAACGCCAAAATGCGGAACAGGAACATCATGACCATCCACAGGGTTTGAAATTCTTTGCGGATTAAATTCTTCTTTTTGATGAATAACTAATTGATGTCCGAAGAAATTAAAATCCACCCAATCTTCGGTACTTCTGCCTTCTTCGCAGTTTAAAATATCTCTGTAAAATGTTCTGCACTTTTCTAAATTCTGAACTGGAATTGCTATGTGAAATGGTTGTATCATTATTAGTTGTTAGTTGTTGGTTTCAATTTTTTAGTTTTGGTTAAAAGGTTAAAAGGTTAAAAGGTTAAAAGGTTAAAAGGTTAAAAGTTTAGAAGGTTAATAGTTTAAAGGTTTAAAATTTTGTCAGTTTGAGTAAATTTTTTCTTAAAGAATTTTGTTTCGAGAACATTAATTGTCATAGATTTTTTAATTTTACCTAAACCCTAAACCCTAAACCCTAAACCCTAAACCCTAAACCCTAAACCCTGAAATCCTAAAATCCAACAGCAGCATCGTCTCCTCGTTTATCTGCACCGCCTTCTAATTTTCCATCAGGTAAAACTAAAATTGCGTCTACTCTACCAATTATTAAAGAGTTTCTTTCTTCAATTTTATATCCTAAAGCTTTTAGTTTTTTCTTTGTTTCAGCATCAAAACCTTTTGGTTCCATTAAAATATTGTCTGGCAACCATTGATGATGAAAACGCGCTTTATCAACAGATTCTTGCATCCCCATATTATAATCTACAACATTTAAAATATTTTGCAAAACAGACGTAATAATTGTAGAACCACCGGGCGTTCCTACAACCATTTTTAGTTTCCCATTTTTTTCTACAATGGTTGGTGTCATTGAACTTAACATTCTTTTTTCTGAGGCAATTGCATTTGCTTTAGAACCCACCAAACCATATACATTCGGAATTCCGGGTTTACTGCTAAAATCGTCCATTTCATTATTTAAGAAAAAACCAGCACCTTTTACAAGTACTTTAGAACCGTAGCCAGTATTTAAAGTTGTAGTTACAGAAACGGCGTTTCCAAACTGGTCTACAATAGAATAGTGTGTAGTTTCATCACTTTCATATCCTAATATTTTTCCTTGAGATACTTCGGATGAAGGAGTTGCTTTATCCCAAGAAAAAGATTTCATTCTATTGTTGATGTAATTGGTATCTGTTAAACTATCCACAGGTACCTTTACAAAATCGATATCGCCTAAATAATGCGCTCTATCTGCATACGATCTTCGTTCTGCTTCTGTTAAAAGTTGAATATATTCGGTTGAATTATGTTTAATTTTTGAGAGATCATAAGGCTCAATAGCTTTTAAAATTTGTGCCAAACAGATTCCGCCACTTGCGGGTAAATTCATGGACGTAATTTTATAATCTTTATATTTAAAGGTAATTGGATCTCTCCAAATAGCTTCGTATTTTTCTAAATCTTTGTGGGTAATAATTCCGCCTAATTCGGTAACATAATTCACTAGTAAATCTGCTGTTTTACCTTTATAGAATCCATCTTTTCCAAAATCACGAATTCTTTCTAAAGTTTTAGCCAGCTCTTCTTGTTTTAAAATATCGCCTTCTTTCCAAACTTTATTAAAAATGGTTTCGTAATTATTTACTTTTTTAAATCGTTCTGTGGCATTATTTAAATCTTCCGCCTGATTTTTAGTTACTGTAAATCCGTTTCTAGCTAAGTTTATAGAAGGCTGAATTAGGTCTTTTAATGGCAGCGTTCCAAATTTTTCATGTACAGCAATAACACCAGCAACAGAACCCGGAATTCCAACAGCGTGTGCACCTAAAGTGCTTTTGTTGTCAATAACATTGCCATTTTCGTCTAAATACATGTCTTTATGGGCAGAAATTGGTGCTTTTTCTCTAAAATCTAAAGTTCCTGTTTTTCCGTTTTTATCTCTATACACCATAAAACCACCACCACCAATATTACCAGCAACAGGATAGACTACAGCCAACGCAAAATGAGTAGCCACCATTGCATCATACGCATTGCCACCTTTCTGTAAAATATACGAACCAATTTTAGAAGCTTCTTCTTTAGCAGAAACCACCATTGCTTTTTTAGCAATTAAACCTGTAGGTTTCTCATTTTTAGGCGCTGATTTACAATGTATCAAGAATAATGAAATTGTAAAAAGTAACGTTATTTTTTTCATAAAGTTTAAGTTAATTGGCTAATTTCTATAATTTTTTGGTTTGTGAAATGTATTAAATCTTTGAAGAAAATGGTGAAATCATTTTCAAATTCTTTGTGTAAAATTTTTAAATCTTCGATGGCTAAATTCATTTGAGATTTCCCTTTTGTTCTGTTGTTCATTCCGGTTAAAACTTTTTCAATTCCTTCTTCAAATTGATAATTAAAAAGAATGTTATACTCAATCATGTATTTTATAAATTGTTGAGATTTTAAAGGCAATTCTGATGAAATTTCTTCAAATAAATGGTTGATAGAAGTTGTATACACATCCAAAGGAATTGCAGAATAATCAGCCCAATTTTTTGCTAAAAAATGATCGAAAAAAATATCAATAATTACACCATCATAATGTCTGTAGCGTTTATGTAAACGTCTTTTGCTATTTCTAACAATTGTATGCGCATCTGTAAACGTGTCTATTTCTCTATGTAAAAAAATACCTTGCTGAATTTCTTTAGAAAAACCTTCGTAATTATTTCCTCTAATATGGTCTGCAATAAAATTGCCAATCATAATATTGGTGTCGTTTTGTGATAAATATAAGTGAGCTAGGAAATTCATTTGCTAAATGTAAACAAAAAGAAATAGTTTCTTAATAAAGAATTTCATTTAACTAATTCTAAACCTTCAAATATTTCAATTGATGTTGAACAAAATTCTTGTTCTTTAAAATAGATGCATTTTTTTAAAGCAAGATTCGGACTAATAAATACTGTTTCTCCATTGATTATTAGTTTTTCATTTGTCGTTATTGTAGCTAATAATTTGTTCGATTTTATTTTATATTTTTCGCCAACTTTAAAATTAAACTTATGGAATTCCGATTCAGAAATTAGTACTTTAAACTTGATATTATTTTTTTGCTCTAAAAGGATTTCCTTGATGTTTTTAATATCATTTATCATTTTTACTTTACCATATATGATATCAGTATATAATATTGGAGTTTTATTTTCAGTAACCAAATTATATTTTTTTGCCTTAAAATTAATAAGAGATAAAAAACTTAAACAAAGAATAAATACAAAAGCCTTTTTGATTTTCATAAACTAAAAGTAAACAAAAAACCACAATCATTTTTGATTGTGGTTTTTAAATATCTATAAATCTTAGATTCTAAATATCTAAAATTAATTATTCAACATTACTGGCATTACCAACATGGTAACTTGTTCGCCTTCGTCTGTTCCGTCTATAGGTGTTAAAATTCCTGCTCTGTTTGGTAAAGACATTTCAATTAAAACTTCGTTAGAATTTAAGTTGTTTAACATTTCACTTAAAAAACGAGAGTTAAAACCAATTTGCATATCATCACCTTGATAATCACAACTTAAACGTTCATCTGCTTTGTTAGAAAAATCTAAATCTTCTGCAGAAATATTTAATTCTGTTCCCGCCATTTTTAAACGGATTTGGTGCGTTGTTTTGCTAGAGAAGATAGAAACACGTCTCACAGAGTTTAAGAAAGAAGCTCTATCAACCGTTAATTTATTTGGATTCTCCTTAGGAATTACCGCTTCATAATTTGGGTATTTACCATCAATTAAACGACAAACTAAAACGATATTATCAAATGTAAATTTTGCGTTTGCGTCATTATATTCAATAGTAACTTCGCTATCAGAGCCACCTAAAATCCCTTTTAATAAATTTAAAGGTTTCTTTGGCATAATAAATTCTGCAGTTTGTGGTGCAGTAATATCTGTTCTAGAATATTTAACTAATTTATGAGCATCAGTAGCAACAAAAGTTAAACTTTGAGAGCTAAATTGAAAAAATACACCACTCATTACAGGGCGTAAATCATCGTTACCAGCAGCAAAAATTGTTTTAGAAATTGCTGTACCTAAAATATGAGCAGGTATTACAGTTTTACTTGGCGATGGTAAAGAAACCGCTTTTGGAAACTCATCTCCACCAAAATAAGCCATATCATATTTTCCTTGATCAGAAATGATTTCAATTTTGTTATCACCTTCCGTTTTAAACGTTAAAGGTTGATCTGGAAATGTTTTTAAAGTATCTAATAACAAACGAGCAGAAACCGCAATAGAACCTGCACTGTCGCTTTCTACTTCAACTACAGAACTCATTGTAGTCTCTAAGTCTGATGCAGAAATTTTTAATTGATTTGTTGAAATTTCAAATAAAAAGTTATCTAAAATTGGTAAAGTGTTGTTGCTATTTATAACGCCCCCTAAAACTTGTAATTGTTTTAGTAATTGCGAACTTGATACAATAAATTTCATTTAATTTCTTTTCTTGATTCGAATTACAAATATAATCTTAAAAAGTGACTTTAAAAATTAATTTATCAACAGGTTATCCCCATTTTGTTAATGAATTTCAAAACGTTATAATTATGTTAATAGATGCAGTTTTAGGGCATAAAAAAGCTATTTTTGTCTGTTTATCAAACAAAACCAATGAAAAATACACGTTTCCTACTCCTTTCATTTTTACTTATTTCGATTACTGCTTTTGCACAAAAACCTCAAAAATTAACTTCTAACCAGATTTATGAGAAAGTACAGAAGCTTAATTTTTTAGGTACAGTTTTATATATAGCTGCGCATCCAGACGATGAAAATACCAGATTAATAGCTTATTTAGCCAATAATGTTAAGGCAAGAACTGGTTATTTATCAATTACAAGAGGAGATGGAGGTCAGAATTTAATTGGTCCAGAAATTAGAGAATTGTTAGGCGTTATAAGAACTCAAGAATTATTAGCCGCTAGAAGATTAGATGGTGGCGAACAATTTTTTACAAGAGCCAACGATTTTGGGTATTCTAAACATCCAGATGAAACCTTAGAAATTTGGGAAAAAGAGAAGGTTTTAAGCGATGTTGTTTGGGCAATTAGAACTTTTAAACCCGATGTAATTATCAATAGGTTTAATCATAAAACACCAGGTTCTACACATGGGCATCATACAGCTTCTGCAATGTTAAGCGTACAGGCCTTTGATTTGGCAAAAGATACAACCCAGTTTGTAAGTCAATTAAAATACACAAATGTTTGGGCGTCAAAAAGATTATTTTTTAATACATCGTCTTGGTTTTATAAAAATGAACAAGAATTTGATGAAGCAACAAAAGGGAAATTAACTTCTTTTGATGTGGGTACGTATTATCCTTTAAAAGGGGTGTCTAATAACGAATTAGCGTCTATGGCAAGCAGCCAACATTTAAGTCAGGGTTTTGGGCGATTAAATACTAGAGGTGAGCAAAAAGAATACATTGAGTTTTTAAAAGGAACTCCTTTATCTGATACAAAAGATATTTTTTCGGATATTGATACGACATGGAATCGAATTATTAATGGAGGTGAAATTGGCGATATTTTATATGAAGTTGAAAATAATTTCGATTTTGTAAATCCGTCAAAACATTTGCCAAAATTGATGGAAGCCTATAAATTAGTGCAGAAAATAGAAGATATTCATTGGCGAGAAATCAAAGAAAAACAATTAGAAGAAATTATTGAAGCTTGTGCAGGTTTGTATTTAGAAGCGTCTGTTGATAGTTCTTACGGAATTCCAAATGCCACTATTGATGTAGATTTTGAAGTGCTAAATAGAAGTAATACGGCAATTGGATTAACTTCAATTACGTCAACCATTGATCAAAACATTATATACAAAGGTTTAGAATTGACTCCAAATAAAGAAGTAAATTTTAAAGAAAAAATTACACTAAACACCAATGAATTTACAGCTCCGTATTGGTTAAAAAATGAACCTACTTTAGGAATGTATGCTGTAGAGAATCAGTTGTTAATAGGAAATCCAGAAACGCCAAGAGCTGTTAAAATAGCTTTTAATCTCATTATAAATTACATGACGATTACAATTACCAAAGAGGTAGTTGTAAAATATGCAGAACGCGATAAAGGAGAAATTTATGAACCTTTTGAAATTTTGCCAAAAATAACCACAAAAATAGTAGATAAAGTACTCGTTTTTTCTGATAGTATTCCTAAAAATATTGATATAGAAATAAGAGCAGGCGCGAATTATGTAAGCGGAAGAGTACATTTGGAAGTTCCTGAAAACTGGACTGTTTCTCCAGAAGAAATTGTTTTTACTATTGAACAAAAAAACGATAAGAGAACCGTTACTTTTTTAGTAAGTCCGCCAAAAAATCAATCAGAAGGAACAATGAAAGTGATCGCTACTTCTGAAGGTAAAACGTACACTAAAGAAAAAATAGAAATTAATTATAATCACATTCCAAAACAAACCGTTTTATTAAATTCTGAAGCAAAAGTGGTTCGCTTAAATATTGAAAAATCAGGAAATTATATTGGATATATTAATGGGGCAGGAGATGCAATTCCAGAAAGTTTAAGACAAATTGGATATACGGTTGTTGAGATAAATCCAACAGAGATTACAGAAAAAAGCTTAGAGAAATTTGATGCTATTGTTTTAGGAATTAGAGCTTATAATGTAGTTGATGAACTAAAATTTAAGCAAAAATTCTTGTTAAATTATGTAGAAAAAGGAGGGAATTTAATTGTACAGTATAACACCAATAGAGGAGTAGATGTTGCCGCACCATTTGATTTAAAATTATCGAATGACAGAGTTACAGATGAATTTGCAGAAGTAAGATTTTTAGATGAAAATCATCCACTTTTAAATTTCCCAAATAAGATTACAGCCGATGATTTTAAAGGTTGGGTTCAAGAAAGAGGGTTGTATTTTCCAGCATCTTGGAGCTCTGAATATGTACCAATTTTTTCTATGAATGATAAAGGAGAATCTGCTAAAGACGGAAGTTTATTAATAGCAAAATATGGGAAAGGAAATTATATCTACACCGGTTTAAGTTTCTTTAGAGAATTGCCTGCGGGTGTTTCTGGAGCCTATAAATTATTTGCAAATTTATTGTCGGCACAGCAACAAATAGCTCCAATTATAGAAGAAGTTAAGGAGTAAATACTAGCGATGTAAATATACTTAGCCCTGATTGAGCGGTCTGTTTGAGCTCTTTTTTATGCCTTTTTTGGCATAAAAAAAGCGAGTAGCGAAAGCAGGAAATAGCTTCAAATAAAAATTACAAAAAATGAAAGAACAAAAATATAGTTGGAAAAAAGAATACAGTTTTGTGTTGATCGCAAATGTTGTGTACATTATTATATTCTTTTTAATTACTAATTATTTTACCGTTTAATTGATGGAAATTACAAGTAAATTACATGCTGTAGATTGGGTGATTTTATCGGTAACTTTGTTATTTATAGTTGGTTACGGAACCTATGTGACCCGAAAAAACAGCAATGTAACCGATTATATTAAAGGTGGAAATGATAGCAAATGGTGGACGATCGGTTTGTCTGTGATGGCAACACAAGCCAGTGCCATTACGTTTTTATCAACACCAGGACAAGCATTTCACAGCGGAATGGGTTTTGTACAATTTTACTTCGGATTGCCAATTGCAATGGTGATAATTTGTGTGGTTTTTATACCAATTTATCACAAATTAAAAGTGTACACAGCTTATGAATTTTTAGAAGGAAGATTCGATTTAAAAACAAGAAGTTTAGCGGCTATTTTATTCTTAATTCAACGTGGATTGGCAGCCGGAATTACCATTTTTGCACCTGCAATTATTTTAAGCGCTGTGCTTGGTTGGGATTTATTGATGCTAAATATTATGATTGGTTTTTTAGTAATTATTTACACCGTTTCGGGAGGAACAAGAGCGGTAAATGTTACGCAAAAACAACAAATGATTATTATTTTTATAGGAATGTTGATTGCTTTTTTTATGATTGTAAGTCAACTTCCAGAGAATATTTCGTTTACAAATGCGCTTGAAATTGCGGGTGCAAGTGATAAAATGCAAGTGCTAGATTTTTCTTTCGATTTAAGTAATCGATATACGGTTTGGACAGGAATTTTAGGCGGAACATTTTTAATGTTATCCTATTTTGGTACAGATCAAAGTCAAGTTCAGCGTTATTTGTCTGGAAAATCTGTTAGAGAAAGTCAGTTAGGTTTAATTTTTAACGGATTATTAAAAGTGCCGATGCAGTTTTTTATTCTGTTAATTGGTGTGATGGTTTTTGTGTTTTATCAATTTAATGCATCGCCTTTAAATTTTAATCCAACAGCAAATGCAGCAGTTCAGAATTCAGAGTTTGTTACCGAGTACCAAGAATTAGAAGAAAAACATATCATCATAGAAAATGAC
>JANQTQ010000110.1:16227-18701 GCA_030731625.1 Polaribacter sp.
ATCGATTAAAAAGATAGAATCGAATGATAAGGATTATGTGTTTATTCATTTTATCTTAAACAATTTACCAAGAGGATTAATCGGACTTTTATTAGCGGTTATTTTATCTGCAGCCATGTCATCTACTGCATCCGAATTAAATGCATTGGCAAGTACCACAGCCATGGATTTGTATAAGCGAAATGTTAAGAAAGAAAAGAGCGAAGCACATTATGTAAAAGCATCAAAATTGTTTACACTGGCTTGGGGAATTCTAGCCATTTCGGTAGCTTGTATTGCCAATCTATTTGAAAATTTAATAGAAATGGTAAACATTATTGGTTCTATTTTCTATGGAAATGTTTTGGGTATTTTCTTGTTGGCATTTTTTGTTAAATTTGTGACAGGAAATGCAGTTTTTATAGCAGCATTACTAACTCAGGCTTTAATTATTGTCTTATTTTTATTGGATTGGATGCCGTATTTATGGTTGAATTTATTAGGATGTGCTTTGGTAATGGGAATTGCAATTGTACTACAAACATTAATATCTACTAAAGAAAATAATGGCGATAATTTAGAAACTATAGGAATTGAATAAATTATGGAAAATAAAAAAATACGTTGGGGAATTATTGGTCTTGGAAACATTGCTCATAAATTTGCTACAGATTTAGCAACTATAGAAGATGCAGAATTAGTTGCAGTTGCCTCTAGAAGTCAAGAAAAATCTGATGAATTTGCGAAGAAATACAACTCAAAAAAAGCCTATAATTCTTACTTAGATTTAGCAAAAGATGCTGATATTGATGCTGTTTATATTGCAACGCCACATAGTTTTCATAAAGAACATTCTATACTTTGTTTACAACATAAAAAAGCAGTTTTGTGTGAAAAACCTTTTGCGATGAATTTGCAAGAAGTAGAAGAAATGATTGCGGTTGCAAAAGAAAATAATGTCTTGTTAATGGAGGCACTTTGGACTTGTTTTTTGCCTCATTATACCTATGTTTTAGAAAGTCTTAAAAACGAAAAATTCGGAAAAATTTTAAAGTTAGAAGCTGATTTTGGTTTCTCTAGAGCGTTTGATACGAATAGTCGATTATTTAAAAAAGAAGTTGGTGGAGGTAGTTTATTAGATATTGGTATTTATCCTATTTTTGCTGCTTTGTCTACTTTAGGAAAACCAACTGCTATAAAAGCGGATGCTACTTTTTTTGATAATGGTGCAGATTCTACATGTAACATGACTTTTAACTACAATAATACAGAAGCAATTTTAAAAAGTACTTTAGTTGAAGACACTGCAACAGAAGCAATTTTTACGTGTGAAAGAGGAATTATAAAAATCAATACCATGTTTCACATGCCAACAACGGTAACGATTACAGAAAACGGTAAAGACGAAATTATTGATTTTAATTACAAAACCATTGGTTACAATTTTGAAACCATCCATTTTAATAATCTTCTAAGAACAGATAAAAAAGAAAGCGATCTTATGACTTTTGATTTTTCTATAAACTTGATAAAAATCTTGGATGAAGTAAGAAGTATTATTGGTTTGGAGTATGCTTAGATTTTTTAATGTAGTGAGTTACTGATTAGGGTTTGCTTGCGTATTTGATTATGATTTTGGCGTGGATAATTCCGCAGAAATTTTCTGCAAAGAAATCAGTTTGTTAAATATACTAATTTTTTCAAAATAGGGCAGAACACACGCTGAATTATAACCATTGTAGCAATTAGTAACATTTTTTTGTCGGCTAGTTCAAATTTTTCATTTTCTTGAAATTCCGGTATGCTTTTCAATTCCGTTTTGCTGATAAAAATTCCTATTTAACTTTCCCAACTCTTAGAATTTTCAATTGAATGATGTTCCGCTGTGATTGGTTTCCCGTTTCATAAAAAATAATTATAAGTTTAAATTTTACTTCTAATGTTAAATCTACCTAAAGCAGTCAAAATAAAACCAAGTCCAATGACTACTCCAATTAATGAATTTACAAGCCAACCAAAATTCCCGATTGCTTCAAGTTTATACATTAAAAAAAATCCGATTGATAAAATTATGATTCCTGAAATTCGTGCTTTATTCATTGTTATTCTTTTTTTCGCTATTAATTGCAACGTTAAGATGATATAAAATAGTTTTACTATTTTATATCAGAAGTTAGCGAAGTTAACTTTTTTACACCAAAACGTCAACAAGAAAAACCCCTTTTCTTAAGAAATAAAACTCAAGTGTATACTTGCGTCATAAAAATGTATTCTATTTTTAATCTTTTATTTTGCATCAAAATCTACCATCCATTCAATGCCATATTTGTCTCTAAACATCCCGAAATAAGAACCCCAAGGGCTGTCTTCTAAAGGCATTTCAATTTTTCCGTCTGCGGAAAGTCCGTTAAATAATTTTTCTGCTTCTTCATGACTTTCTGCACTGATAGAAATTTTAGACCTATTTTCATTTTCGTTAACGACGCCCATAAAAG
>JANQTQ010000111.1:0-9200 GCA_030731625.1 Polaribacter sp.
GATAGTTAAAGCGTTAACAATTACCGCAATTTCTTCTATTATATTGTTGTTTTTCTATCCAATATGTAGTCTTTTATTAGTGCCTGTTTTTTCTGCAAACCTATTTTTTCATTACAAAAACAAACATAGCGTAGCTTATTATATAAATGGTGTAAATCAGTTATCAAGAGCATTAAAAGTGAGTCAGCAATTAGCTAAAAGCAAAAAAATAGCACCTCATTTTAAAGACCTTTCTTTTATAGATAGTATGAAATCTATCAAACTAAAAACAGAATTTATCGCTTTTGAAAAAAATGTTTCAGATGAATTTTTGTTCTTTTTTTGGTTTGCTGCAGAAATGGTTAAAATACTATTTAATGTAGAATATTTAGTGTTTTATAGTTTTTTAGAATCCATTACAAAAGAAAGAAAAAACATCGAAAATTTATTTCTATTTATTGGTGAAATTGATGCTGCAATTTCTACAGCTTCTTTAAAATCTGGCAATTTAAAAATATGTTCACCCACTTTTAATGATCAAAATGAGTTAAATGTAGAAAGTATTTATCATCCATTAATTGATAATTGCATCAAAAATAATTTACATTTATTAGATAAAAGCATGCTTTTAACGGGTTCTAATATGTCTGGAAAAACGACTTTTATAAGAACTGTTGCTGTAAATAGTATTTTGGCACAAACGCTACATATTTGTTTTGCTGATGCATATTCTGCGCCTTATTATAAAGTATATTCTTCAATTAGAATTACTGATGATTTGCTAGATAATACAAGTTATTATTTACAAGAAGTACTGAATGTTAAAGAGTTAATTGATGCTTCTGATGATAAAAATCCTTGTTTATTTGTGTTAGATGAAATTTTTAAAGGCACAAATACTGTTGAAAGAATTTCTGGCGGAAAAGCAATTTTATCCTATTTAAATAAAAAACAACACACCGTTTTTGTGTCTACCCACGATATTGAATTAACAGAATTATTACAAAAAGAAGCTTATGAATTATTTCATTTTAGTGAAGTAATAGAAAAAAATGAACTCTTTTTTGATCATAAAATTAAAAAAGGAAAATTAAAAACTAGAAATGCCATCAAAATTTTAGAACTCTATAAGTATCCGCCAGAAATTATTACTGATGCAAAAAATATAGAAACTAACTATTATTCTTGAAAAACCAATTTCTTTCCTAAATAGTACAATTTGCATTTTTCTTTTGGTTCTGCAGTTTGTTCAAATTCTGCTACTAAAAACAATCCTTTTCCTTTTTCTATAAATAAAGGAATAGATTTTTCATCTTTCGCCAACAATCCTAATATTTTATAATACGATTCTTCCGTTTTAATTTGAACCTCATTAATATGAGGGTTTTCTCTGTAAGCTTCACTAAAATTAATAAAATCGTCATTTGGTGTAAAAAAGCCTTCTCTTTCCTCAATAGTTGCACTTTTAGCTTCAAACGAAGAAGCAATTTTAAAAGCACCATGTTCACCAAAATCTTTAGAAAAACTAGCTAAAACATGGTTATTAACAGCATCATTTGCCGTTAAAGCAATTAAATAACCAACATCGTTTAACTCTATATTATCAGATAAATTATCATCATAAATATTTTCATTAATTGCCTCTATACCTTCATTTAGAGCTTGTTCTATAAACTTTTTATTCGAATCAATTAACACAACTCTTTTACCTTTTTCTGTTAAGAATTTTGCTATTAATCGGGATGGTCTAGACGCTCCAACAATTAAAATTCCGTTAGAACTTTTTAGAAAAACGCCAACCATTTTAGCAAATAATCTAGCAGTAGTTGCGTTTAAAAGTACGGTTCCTAATACAATCATAAAAACCAAAGGCGTAATATATTCTGCACCTTCTACCCCTGCTTTTAGTAATTTACTTCCAAATAAAGAGGCAATTCCAGCTGCTACAATACCTCTTGGTCCCACCCAACTTATAAATAATTTTTCATTAAATTTTAAATTAGAATTTATGGTGCTCGCAAAAACAGCCAACGGTCTAATTATAAAAACTACGATTGCAAATAATGCAGCCGATTTCCAGGTATATAACAACATTAAATCGTCAATATTAATGTTTGCTGCTAATAAAATAAACAGAATTGAAATCAATAAAATACTTAACGATTCTTTAAAATAAAGTAGTTCTTTAAGGTTATTTAGCTTTCCGTTTCCTAAAACCATCCCCATAACAACAACTGCTAAAAGGCCAGATTCATGCGCAAAAATTTCTGATAAAACAAAAACCAATAATACTGATGAAAGCGAAGCGACATTTAATAAATAATGCGGAATTAATTTTTTGTTGATTGCATACGCTAAAGCATGCGCAAAAGTGAACCCGAAAGTAGTACCGAATAATAAAATTTTTGCAAATTCAATCAGTGCAGTTTTTGTAAATCCGCCATCTCCACCAACACTAATAAACTCGAAAACTAGTACGGCAACTAAAGCACCAATAGGATCTATTAAAATACCTTCCCATTTTAATACCGTTGAAACATCTCTTTTTAAAGGGATGTTTCTTAAAATAGGTGTAATTACAGTGGGTCCTGTAACAATGATTAATCCTGAGAAAAGAAAAGACAATTCCCAACCTAATTCAAAAAAATGATGTGCAACAATTCCTGCACCAAAAAATGTTATGGCAGATCCTAAGGTAATCAGTTTTGTAATTACAGGACCCACATTTTCTATTTCATTTCTTTTTAAAGTTAAACCACCTTCAAACAGTATAATGCTTATTGCTAAAGAAACAAAATAATACAAGCCATCACCAGGAAAAAGACCTTTTTCTCCGTTCCAAATTGGTTCAATCCATTTTGAACCGTCTTCACTTAAAAACTCAGATGCAATTGGGCCAACTAATAAACCTATTAAAATTAAAGGTAAAATTGCTGGAATTTTAAATTTCCAAGCTACCCATTGTGCCAATATTCCTAAAATAATAATCCCTGCTAATTCTAACATATATACTAAATGTGATTAAATGTAAATTTAACAATGTTTACTAATTTAGATGTTAAATTATTGTTTTTTTTCATTCTTTTAAAGTTTCTTACCTTGCGCGAATAATTGAAATATAAAGACTTTCTATTGCATAAAATAAATAAACTACTAATTGGTATTACTTTTTCTCCTAACCTAAAAGCAAATATTTTTGAAGCTGTTAGGATCGCTAATATGTTTAATGCCTCATTAGTAGGCGTTCATGTTGGCGAAAAAAATGATAAGAAAATCTCAAAACTAGATGCGCTATTAAAAGAAGCAGATACTTTAAAAAAAGATTTTAACGTAATTTGGCAAGAAGGCAAGCCTGTGGATGTTATTTTACAGACATGTACAAATCAAAATATAGATTTACTAATTTTAGGTGCTGTTCAAAAAGAAAATTTGTTAAAACATTATATAGGTTCTATTGCCCGAAAAATTACAAGAAAAGCACCTTGCTCTGTACTTTTATTAATAAAACCATCTGTTAAAAGAGTTAAATGTAAACACATTGTTGTTAATGGTTTAGAAGATGAAAAAACAAGTAAAACCATAAGAACTGCCGTATTGGTTTCTAATGCATTAAATTGTAAAAAGCTTACGATTGTTGAAGAAATTAAACAAGAGGAATTGCATGTAATTGTAAGTGACGACAAATCTTTACGAAGAGCAAATATTAATAAAGAAAGAATTAAAACAAGAGAAGACCTCCGGATAAAAAATATTTTAAAAGATATTGATTGCACAAATCTTACAATAAAAACGCAAAGTATTTTTGGTAAAAGAGGCTATTCTATTGGTCATTACGCAAAAGTAAAAAGGGCAGATTTGTTAGTTATGAACGCACCTTCTAAATTAGGTATTTTGGATAGAATTTTTCCGCACGATTTAGAGTATATTTTATCAGAATTACCAACGGATGTTTTAATTGTAAAATAAATGAAAAAGAAAAGTACTTTTAAAATATTTGTTTCTGAAATACCCAATAACTTATTTGCTGGTTTTGTGGTTTCTTTAATTGCACTTCCCTTAGCTTTAGGTTTAGCTTTGGCTTCTGGCGCACCTCCTATTTCTGGCGTCATTGCTGCTATCGTGGGCGGAACAGTAGTTTCTTTAATTGGTGGTTCTAATGTTACAATTACAGGTCCTGGTAACGGATTGGTCGTCGTAATTCTTGCGGCAATCACAACGCTTGGTAATGGCGATATGCACCAAGGTTTTTTATATACGTTGGCAGCAATTGTAATTTCTGGGGTTCTCTTAATTATCTTAGGTTTTTTAAGAATGGGCTCTTTAGGAGATTTCTTTCCATCATCGGCAATTCAAGGAATGTTGGCAGCAATTGGTATCGGAATTTTTGCCAAACAAATTCATGTAATGTTTGGAAACACTGCTGCAAAAGGCAGTATTATTGAACTCCTTATAAAAATTCCAGAAGGATTTATAAACTTTATAACAACAACCAATTCTAGTATGTTTTATGCAGGTTTGGTTGGTTTTGTAAGCTTATTGATTATGATTTTCTATAGTAAAATTAGAAACAGGTATTTTCAATTGATTCCCGCGCCAATGTGGATCGTGGTGTTAAGTGTTGGTTTATATTATTATTTTGATCTTTTTTCAACGGCTTCATATCCTATAGATAAAGCGTTATTAATTAATTTACCAGATGATATTTTATCTAATTTTGCTTTTCCAGATTTTGGTAAAGTGTACGAAATAAGCTTTCTAAATGCTGTTATTGGCATCACCTTAATTGCAAGTATAGAAAGTTTATTAAGCATTAAAGCTGTTGATAAATTAGACCCCTTAAAAAGACGTTCTAACATTAATAAAGACATTAAAGCTTTAGGCTTGGCAACTGTTATTAGTGGTTTTTTAGGCGGATTAAATGTAGTTACTGTAATTGCTAGAAGTTCTGTAAATGTTAATAATAAAGGATCTAATAAATCGGCTAACTTTTTTCATGCTGCTTTTTTATTGGCATTTATTTTATTATTTGCAACAGAATTGCGTAAAATTCCCTTACCTGCTCTTGCTGCAATTTTAGTTTTTACAGGATATAAACTAGCTTCTCCAGAAAACTTAGTTAAAGTTTTTAGAGTAGGAAGAGAACAACTAATTATATTTTTAATTACGTTGTTAATTACCATCTCAACGAGTTTAATTACGGGGATTTTAACAGGGATTTTTGTAACATTTATTGCTCATATTATCATTAATAAAAATGCTCGATTATTTTTTAAAAACGCATTAAAACCAAATGTGTTAATGTTTAAAGAAGATGGTAAATATTATGTTAGTGTTCAAAACTTTTCTAGCTTCTTAAACTATACAAAACTAAAATCTAAATTAAACCAGATTCCAGAAAAAGAAGAAGTTATTGTAGATTTTAGTTTGTGTGATTTTGTAGATCATTCTGTAATGGAAAACATGAACAATTATGCACAAACTTTTGCTAGAAAAGGCGGTCATTTTGAAGTAATTGGTTTAGACGATTCTAAATCTGTTAGCGAACATCCTTTTGCTTTGCGTAAACTTTTACATATAAAAGCTAATTCTTTTCAGAATGTTTTAACAAAAAGACAAAAATCTATAGAAAAAATAAGTACAGAAATGCATTGGACATACAATGCGTTTTCTGCTCAAGAAATGAAAGAATTACCCACATTTGGATATTTTAAAAAACGTGAAATTAGTAAAGTATCTAACGTGCTTTCTAATGAAGATTGCAGTATTTTTGATGTTCAATTCTCTGAAGGAGAGCTGATTGCTAAGCAAGTAATTAAAGCAACCATGTTGCATATTCACCCTCAAAAAGAAGTCCCAGATTTTACGTTAGATAAGGAAGGTCTTTTTGAATATATTTTACACTTTACGGGTTATAAAGATATTAATATTGAAAAGCATCCAGATTTTAACCAACGTTTTTATTTAGCTGGAAAAAGTGAAGAAAAAATTAGAGCATTTTTTACAGATGAATTAATTTTGTTCTTTGAAAGTAACCAACATTATCATATTTCTGCTACAGAAAACGGAATTTTAATATTTGGTAATGAACGTTTAGCAAGTGTTAAAGAAATGAAAGCACTGGCCTATTTTGGTATGAGTTTACAAAAAATAATATAATTAATATGTTAGGATTACAATTTGAAACAGAAACTTCTTGGGCAGAAATTGCCAAAGATAATTTACAACAAATACTTACAGATCATGCTTTTTTAGAGCAAAAAGCAGCTTCTAACGCAGTTTCTATCATTATTAATTACTCTGAAGAAACAGAACTTGTAAAAGAAATGAGCAATATTGCTATTGAAGAAATGCAACATTTTAAAATGGTGCATTTGCTAATGGTAAAACGCGGAATGGTTTTAGGACGCGAGCAAAAAAACGATTATGCTATTCGTTTGCAAAAATTCTTTAACAAAACAAAAGACAGAACAGATGCTTTAATTCAGCGTTTGTTGGTTGCTGCACTTATAGAAGCAAGAAGTTGTGAGCGTTTTAAAGTGTTTTCTGAAAACATGGAAGATGAAGAATTATCTAAATTCTATACTAATTTAATGATTTCTGAAGCTGGTCATTATACTACTTTTTTACAATTTGCACGCCAATATCAAGACAGAGAAATTGTTGATAAAAAATGGAATGCCTTATTAGCTTTTGAAGCCGAAATGATGAAAGAGAGAGGAACAACTGCTAAAATTCACGGGTAAATAAGCCCATCTTAATCTTCCCAAAGGGAAGAAAATAGAACTCTTAGATTTAAATATGGATTTTTTAGCCAAAATTGGAGAAGTGTTACTAATTGTATTTTTCATTTATCTATGGAATAAATTTATAGTTACAACTTTGATTAAAAAAGTTACTGGTTTTCACAAAAAGTATAATTCAAAGAATATAAATAAACAACCTGTAAAATTTGCTGTTGATAATGAATTAAACATTATTAAATATACTCAATATTTTTATTGGTTTGGATGTTTATTAATTTCTATTGAAATACTGTTTAACTAATTTAAAATATGTTTAGTAAAGAAGAAGCCGCAAAATTACGCAAAGAATTCTGGACAAGTTTTGGAAAATCTTTTCCAAGAAAATGGTTGTTATACAATACCAAAATAAAAGGGTTTACGTTTAAATTTGTTGCTGATAAAAAGAAAGCAATGGTATGTTTAGATATTGAACATCCGGATGAAATTGCGAATGAATTATTGTATGACCAGATGATTTCTTTAAGGGTTTTGTTAGAAACAGAAATTCCTGATGTTATTTTTAATGAAGCTTACGAACTAGAAAGTGGTAAAGTAATTAGAAGAATTTATGTAAATTTTGATGAGAAATTTAACATTCATAATAAAGATACTTGGCGCAATTGTTATGAATTTTATATGGATGTAATGCCAAAATTTGAACTCTTTTTTTACGAATATGAAGATTTTATAAATCAGGCATTGTAATTTGGTAAAGCTAAAAGTTTATAGATAAGCGCGCGTTAAGGATTGAAGCAATTGTTTGAGCTCTTTTTTGAGGGACGAAAAAAAAGCGAGTGCGTAAAGCCTGACCTTTAGGGAACGCCCAAATTATTGATCCTATTATTTTTAAAAACTACTCCAAAAAAAAATCGCCCTAAAAAGAGCGATTCTTCATTCAAATTAGTATAAACTCCTTCTTTCTATTTTATGATTTTCATTGAAAATGGATACGTTGGTTCTTCATTATTGCTAACTTTAATAGCGTTGATAATTGGAAAAATAAGGTAGAAAAAACCAATTGCTATCAAACCTAAAATACCTAAACCTAACAATAAAATTAACGGAATACAGATTAAAATATAGATAAACATTGAGATTCTAAAATTTAAAATGGCCTTTCCGTTTTCGTCCATTCCGTGTATTTCGTCTTTTTTAGTGATCCACAAAACCAGCGGTACAATAAAACCGCCAATACCGGTTACAAAATCTAATAACTGACTTAAATGTGTAAGTACTAATAATTGTTTGTCTTCTTTCATGATGTGGTTTTTAGTGAGTTGTATACAAATAAGACGTAGAATTTTGTGTTTTGTTACAAATACTTTTTTTGCAACTTAATTAAGCGATGTATATTTGCAGTATGATTAAAAACGATACTATTATTGCTTTGGCTACTCCGTCTGGAGTTGGCGCAATTTCTGTGATTAGACTTTCTGGTGAAAATGCTATTGATATTGTTGATGGTTTTTTTACATCTATTAGAAAAGGAAAGACCTTATTAACGGTAAAAACGCATACCATTCACTTGGGTCATATTGTTGAAAATGACATTATATTGGATGAAGTTTTAGTGTCTGTTTTTAAAAATCCGAATTCGTATACTGGTGAAAATGTAGTGGAAATTTCTTGTCATGGTTCTAGTTTTATTCAGCAAGAAATTATACAATTATTTTTAAAAAATGGCTGTAGAATGGCAGATAATGGCGAATTTACCATGCGCGCTTTTTTAAACGGAAAGATGGATTTATCTCAAGCAGAAGCGGTTGCAGATGTAATTGCATCTAATTCTGCGGCAAGTCACCAAATGGCAATTCAGCAAATGCGTGGCGGAATTACCAATGAATTGAAAGATTTACGCGCTAAATTATTAGATTTTGCGGCTTTAATTGAATTAGAATTAGATTTTTCTGGTGAAGATGTTGAGTTTGCAGACAGAACAAAGTTTAAAGAACTAGTAGCTAAAATAACCTTTGTTTTAAAACGCTTAATTGATAGTTTTTCTTTTGGAAATGCCATGAAAAATGGAATTCCGGTTGCCATAATTGGCGAGCCAAATGTTGGGAAATCTACTTTATTAAATACGCTTTTAAACGAAGAAAAAGCCATTGTTTCTGATATTGCAGGAACAACAAGAGATGCCATTGAAGACGAAATTATTATTGATGGCGTTGCTTTTCGCTTTATTGATACTGCCGGAATTAGAGAAACGAAAGATATTATAGAAAGCATCGGAATTAAAAAAGCGTACGAAAAAGCTGACAATGCACAGTTAATTATTTTCTTGATTGATTCTAACAAATATTCGTATGCTAGAGAAGAATTTTTGCAAGAAATAGAAACAATTAAAGAACGTTTTCCGCATAAAAGATTACTTGTTATTGCCAATAAAATTGATTCTTTATCTTGTCATGACTCCTCTATTTTACAATCTGAAATTGA
>JANQTQ010000111.1:9300-18552 GCA_030731625.1 Polaribacter sp.
GCAATTACTGGAGATTATGATGTTGATAAAGATATTTTAGGTCATATTTTTAGTAACTTTTGTATCGGGAAGTAATTAAAAATGAAATGTCCTTGTAATCCAACTAAGAAATATAACGATTGTTGTAAAAAAGCACATCAAAATATACATGCTGTAACTACAGCAGAAATGTTAATGCGTTCTAGATATAGTGCTTTTGTGTTGGCTAATATAGATTATTTACAAAAAAGCCATTTTAGTAAAACGAGACCTTCTACTCTTGAAAATCAAGAAACATTAAAGTGGACATTGTCTGTAAAATGGGTAAAGTTAGATGTTTTGCATGCAACAGAAAATACTGTTGAGTTTAAAGCCTATTTTTACGAAAACGGAACTTTACATATGATCCATGAAAATTCTAGTTTTGTAAAAGAAAATAATCATTGGGTATATAAAGCTGCTTTATAAAATTAAGAAAACTGATGGAGCCTATTCATCAATTAAAAAAAAGTAATACATAAATCCTTTTAAAATAAATGAAAATTCAAGATTTAGTAGGTAAATTTTCTGTGATTGGCAGCAATCAAGATGCTGATGAAAACGCCTATAAAGGAACTCTTTTTTTAACTTTGGATGAAAATGACCGGATTATTGCTAAATGGATTATTAACAAAACGCAACACCAATTTGGAACCGGCTTTTTTAAAAACAATATTTTAGTTATCAACTTTAATTACAAAGGTTTAGAAAACAAAACGTATAACGGAGTTGTCGTTTACAAATGCACAAATAAAGATATTTTAGAAGGTTTTTGGTCTGAAGAATTAGGGGATCCAAAATTTTTAGGATCAGAAAATTGTTTTAGAATAACGAAAGAAGAACAACTTTTAAATTAAAAACCACAATTAAATAGTAAAAATACTAATTTCTTTTAAAACCTAATATTTATCATGTTTCACAAATAAAAACCAATTTAAATTTGCTGATTATATAACATAAAAGTAAATTAATTTTGAAAAAAAGCATCCTTTTAATCGCATTCTTATTAATCAGCATTATAGCTACTTCTCAAGAAAAAGAGCAAGAACATTTTAAACATTTTAGAATCAGCCCAATATTAAGTCATACTTATATTCCTACGGCAACAAATGATGGAGACAAAACCGTTATAATACCTTCATTTGGTTTAGATTTAGAATATTGGATACATGAAAAATTTGGCTTTGGTTTACATAATGATTTAGAGCTACAAACTTTTGAAATAGAAAAAGAACACGAACTTTTTATTGAAAAAGAATTCCCAGTAGTTCTAACTTTTGATGCACTTTGGAAATTTCACAAAGAATGGATTTTAGTTTTTGGTAGTGGTGTTGAATTTGAAAAAAACGAGAATCTTTTTATCATAAGAACAGGTTTAGAATATGAAGTTGAATTTGGTAATCATTGGGATGTAGCTCCTACAGTTTTTTATGATTATCGATCAAATAATTTTGGTACTTGGTCTGTAGGTATTGGTATTGGAAAACGTTTTTAAATTTCTAAAAATCAGTCTTTATATATTCAGGAACTCGATATTTGGAAGATAAAAATATATTAAAATGTACATTCTAAATCTAATAAAGTATAGATAATACTAATTTTATATTTTGTCTACATAATGTTGTGATAAAAACTTAGATAAAGATACCGCTCAATTTTGAGCGGTATCTTTATTTTACACTAAAATTTATTTTTTACTTTTTGGTATAAATTTTGAAAGTAACTTATCAACAAGTAAATACAACTATCTACGAATTTGTTTTCTGAATTCTAAAAAAATTATGAAAACAACATTAAATTATAATAAAAAATATTATATTTGAAACACAAAATTGGTTAACCAGTTTTTAACCTAAAATAAATCTATAAAAATGACTCTAAAAAAAACACTATTTTCATTACTACTAATTTTTCAATTAAGTAGTTATGCCCAAAGTAATAGTATAGAAGTTGCAAATATAGCAGAATACAAAACTGCTATTAAAAATGCGGTTCCCGGTTCTAAAATCATATTAAAAAATGGTATTTGGAAAGATGTAAAACTCCAAGCTTATGGAAAAGGAGAAAAAGACAAACCTATTACTGTTCAAGCAGAAACTGCAGGTAAAGTAATTTTAAGTGGAAACTCAAGTATCGAAATTTATGGTACTTATATTATTGTATCTGGCTTTTGGTTTAAAGATGGTAATCCTACAGAAAAATCAATCGTTGATTTTAGAAAAAACGCAACTGAATTTGCTACTAATTGCAGATTTACGCACAACACCATTTCGTATTACAATCCAGAAGACCCTAGTGTAAATTCTCATTGGGTAGATTTATGGGGTAAAAATAATAGAGTAGATCACAATAATTTTACGGGTAAAACAAATGACGGAACTACCGTAGTTGTTTGGTTAAAAGGTGATGAACATATAGAAAACAACCACTCTATAGATCATAATTTCTTTGGTCCAAGACCCGATTTAGGTAAAAATGGTGGGGAAACTATTAGAATTGGTACGAGTGAAAATTCTATGAAATCATCAAAAACTTTAGTTGAAAATAATACTTTCAAAAATTGTGATGGTGAAATAGAAATTATTTCAAACAAATCTGGAGATAATATTATTAGAGATAATTTATTTATAGAAAGTAAAGGTGCTATCACATTAAGACATGGCGATAATGCATTGGTAGAAAACAACGTTTTTATTGGAAATAATGTGCCAAATACTGGCGGAATTAGAATTATAAACGAAGGTCATATTGTTAGAAATAATTTAATGATTGGTTTAGCTGGTAGTGGTTTTAGAGGTCCGTTAGTAATTATGAATGGTGTACCAAACTCACCTTTAAATAGATACAGACAAGTTAAAAATGTAAGCATTCAAAACAATACACTTATAAATTGCGGAACGATAGAATTTGCAGAAGGTAAAGATGACGAAAGAAGTTTACCTCCTATCAATACATTATTTGCAAACAATTTAATTACAAATACAAACGGAATTAAAATTTTAAATTCTTCGGATGATATTAGTGGAATTACTTTAAAAAATAATATTGTAGATTCTAGTGCAGATGTAGATGTAAATCAATTTACAAAACAGACGATTGATTGGACACTTTTACAATCTTTACCAATGCCTTCTTCTAAAAATCAGTTTTTAATATCAAATTTTAAAAATGATAAAAGTCCGAAGGTTGATATTACAGATTCAGAAAAAAACCCTTTTGTAGTTGGTGCCTTTAATTTAGATAATGCAAAATTACCTAAAGCATTATTGGTAAAAACGGGTCCTTATTGGAATCCTGTAATAGAAGCTCCTGTAGTTGTTGCGAAAGCAGAAACCATTATTGTAGAACCTGGTGTTGAAACTTTAGGTAAAGCGTTAAAAAAAGCGAATGATTTAACAACACTTCAGTTAAAAGATGGTGAATACTTTTTTGATAAAACTCAAAAAATAAATGGAAACATCACCATAAAAGGAACTAAAGGAACTGTTTTAAAAGTTAGTAATAATTTAGAAAAAGAGTTAACTTATTTTTTAAGAGTTGAAGAGAACGCTACTTTAAATTTACAAAATATCACTTTTGATGGAAGCAATGATACTCAAGTAAAATATGCTATTGTTTCTCCGGATAAAGAACAAGGAGGCTCATATAAACTATTTATTGACGGCTGTACTTTTAAAAACTTTACAAATAAAGACGGAGGAAGTATTTACAAAGCGTATAACGGTACTTTGGCGGATACAATTAGCATAAAGAATTCTTCTTTTTTAGATAGCTATAGAGGTTTAAATTTATCTTATGAAAAAGAAAACTTTAAATACAATGCAAAAACAATTATCATTCATAATTCAGTATTTAAAAATATTGAAGAATTTGCAATAAACTACACCAAAGTAGATCCTTTAAGTTTAGAACCTCATGGAAGTTTACTTATCACAAACTCAGTTTTTAGTAGAGTAAGTAATTCTGAAAAAGGATATGTGATTAAAGTAAAATCGATACCATCTGTAATTATTAAAAACACTGTTTTCGAAAACAGTTTTAATATTGTAAACCCTGTAAAATTATCTGATAACGGAAGCATAATAGATAATTGTTTGGTGTATGCTTGTGGAAGAATTATTGTAAATAAAAATGCAAAACAAAGCAACATGTTGTATCAGAACCCTAAATGGGACGATAAAGACAATTTTATCCCAAGTAAAAAATCAGATTTACTAAAAGAGAATAATAAGGTTGCTTTAATTGGATTAATTCCAATTACAGAATAATAGAAATTTAATATTACTTGCTTTTGAAATACCTAACTTTGGTTGACTCTTTTAAAAGTAAGTACTATTTTAGAAAAATTAAAAAAGGCTAAAGAAATTTTAAATTTCTTTAGCCTTTTTATTTGCATTTATACAAAATTTAAGGTGTATTTTTTTGACACTATTAATTCAAAAAAATACTTATAAATAATGATTATTAGTCTTCTCTATGTACTAAATCCATAGAAAATGCAGGCAAACAAATTGCCATATATTCACATTCGCTATCAAAAGGATTTGAATATTGAACTCTTGTGTTTTTTTCTATTTTTATAGATTGACCCGCTTTTAAAATAATAATTTCGCCATCAATGATAAATTGTTTTTTACCTTTAATGATATAGGTATATTCATCAAAAGCTGGCGTTTGAAAAGGTTCGCTCCATTTTGCAGGGGCTACCATATGCGCAATACTTATTTGTTGATTTTTATCTGTAGCGTTGCCAAAATGTTCTTCTATTAATTTACCATCTGTTGTTGGTACAACAAACGGTTTATCTTGAATTGTATATTTTTTTCCCATAATTACAAACAAATCATTCTATAAACAATTTTTACATTCATCCTTTTTGACAAAACTTTTGTGTTTTATGATGTAAAAATGTTAAAAGTATTTAATTAGTCAAACCAAATTATAAATGATTTAATTTTTGCTAAATCAGGAATTTGCTCTAAGGATATTTTTTGAGTAATAAAATCTTTAATCCCTAATTCATCTTTATCAATTGTAAATGTTGCATTTAATTCGTCTAAAAAAAGTGTAACAGATTGCAAAGTAGATTCTGGTCTTAACACATTATTAGCGTTTATTTCAGAAAAATTAGAAGCTAAACTAATACCGTTTTTAGTTTTATAACGAATATCATGAATCTCTATACTTTTTATAGTTGATGTAGAATCTAGTTGCTCTTTTGGTATAATTGTAAGTAAAAGCGTACCTCCTTTTTCAAAAATTAAATATTCATCATCATCTTGAAAATAATTATCTCCTGATGCACCTTCACTTAAATTTTTAACAATTGAATCATTTTCAAAAATGGTTTGTAAATCGTTAATAGTAGTTAGTGCCGAAATTTTGCCTACTTTTCCTTTTTCAATATTAAAATCACCACTATTACTACAACTAGTAATTAATAATGACAGCACTATTACAATTATAGATAAGAAATTCTTTTTATTCATTTTTTGTTATTTTATTATGTTTAATTTTCTACTATTTGTTCATTACTTTTTTTAATATCCCAAAAACAGCTCTAATAAAAGTAGCACTTGTTAATACTTTTACAATTGGGTTTTGCCTTGTACTATTACTTGAAGATGTTCTAGAAGACGTTTTTTGATTTCTTTCTTTTTCTTTATGATCTTCGGCTGCTTTAATTGCTTTTTCTTCGGCTAAATTAATCTTTTCTATTTTATTATTGAGCATTTCATAAGCACTTTCTCTATCTAATTCTTGATTGTATTTATGTATCAATCGAGAATTATCAATTACAGCACTTAATTCTTTATCCGTTAAAATATCCATTCTACTCATTGGCGCTCTTAACATCGTTCTTGCTAAAGGAGTTGGAATTCCTTTTTCGTTTAAAACGGATACAAATGCTTCTCCAATTCCTAATTGTGTAAGCACTTCTTTTGTATCATAATATTCTGATGAAGGATAATTTTCTGCTGCTAACTTTATTGCTTTTCTATCTTTTGCAGTAAAAGCTCTTAATGCATGCTGAATTTTTAAACCCAATTGCGCTAACACATCTTCTGGCACATCATTAGGATTTTGAGTTACAAAATACAACCCAATTCCTTTAGATCGAATCAATTTTACAATACTTTCTATCTGATTTAATAAGGCTTTTGATGCTTCTTCAAAAACCAAATGAGCTTCATCAATAAAAATAATTAATTCCGGTCTTCCACTATCTCCTTGTTCTGGGAAAGTTTCATATACTTCTGCCAACAATTGCATCATAAAAGTAGAAAACAACTTTGGTTTATCTTGAATATCTGTTAAACGCAAAACAGAAATAATTCCTCTTCCGTTTTCATCAATTCTCGTTAAATCTTCAACATCAAAAGATTTTTCTCCAAAAAATAAATCTCCTCCTTGTTGTTCAATTTCTATAATTTTACGCAAAATAGCACCTGTACTTGACGAAGAAATGCGTCCATATTCTTTTTGAATCTCCTCTTTTCCTTCATCAGTAATATATTGTAATACTTTTTTAAAGTCTTTAATGTCTAATAAAGGCAATTTATTGTCATCACAATATTTAAAAATGATGGCAACGATTCCTTGTTGTACTTCTGATAAATCTAAAATTCTAGACAACAAAACTGGACCAAATTCTGATACAGTTGCACGCATTCTGGTTCCTTTTTGTTCTGATATTGTCAAAACTTCTATTGGAAATTTTTTGGCTGTAAAAGGAAAACCAATTTTTGCATGACGTTCATCTATCTTCGGATGTCCAGCACTTGGTTGTGCCAAACCAGACAAATCTCCTTTTATATCCATCAATAAAACAGGAATTCCTTTGTCTGATAAAGTTTCTGCTAAAACTTGTAGGGTTTTTGTTTTTCCTGTTCCTGTTGCGCCAGCAATTAAACCGTGTCTGTTTAACGTTTTTAAAGGTATTTTTACAATTGCGTTTGTAACCGTTTCTTCTCCTAACATTGCTGCTCCAAGTTCTATATAATCGCCTTTGGTTGCATAACCATTGTTTATAAACTCAAAGAATTCTTCTTGCTGACTCATCTTCTTAAATTTCGATAAAAATAATCAAAGTTTAAGAGTTTGAAAATAAAAAGTGGTTTTTGTTTCGTACTATAAAAAAACCTTGAATTCTATCTTTTTTCAATTTTGTTAAATACATGATGTTGCTTTTAGTGAACGTTAACATTTTTGTATCTTGCCCACATTCAAATCAAATTCAAACTCAAATGAAAAAATTACTTACAATCCTTTTTATAAGCGCTACTTCCCTACTCTTTTCTCAAGAGTTTTCTATGGATGTAGTTAAAAACATGAAGCCCAGAAATATTGGACCTGGAGGAATGTCTGGGCGTGTAACAGCTATTGATGTTGTAGAAAATAATCCAGAAATAATGTATGTGGGTACTGCTTCTGGAGGAATATGGAAATCTACTTCTGGCGGAATTAAATGGGAACCAATTTTCGAAAAAGAAGTAACTGCTTCTATTGGTGCTGTGGCTATTCAGCAATCGAATCCGAGTGTAATTTGGGCAGGAACTGGAGAAGGAAATCCAAGAAATAGTTTAAATGGTGGTTTCGGAATTTACAAATCTTTAGATGCAGGTAAAACTTGGAAAGCTATGGGTTTGGAAAAAACCAGACATATTCATAGAGTTGTTATCGATCCAACAAATCCTAATATTGTGTACGTTGGTGCAATTGGTTCACCTTGGGGAGAACACCAAGAACGTGGCGTTTATAAAACGATTGATGGAGGAAAAACGTGGAAACAAATTTTATTTACAAATACAAAATCTGGAGCAGCAGATTTAATTATGGATCCAAAAAATCCGAATAAATTAATTGCAACAATGTGGGAGCACAAACGTGATCCTTGGTTTTTTAAATCAGGTGGAACAGGAAGCGGTTTGTATATTACGCATGATGGAGGTGAAAACTGGAAACAAATTACAGAAAAAGAAGGTTTCCCAAAAGGTGAATTAGGTAGAATTGGTGTTGCAATTGCACCTAATAATACAGATGTGATTTATGCATTGGTGGAAGCTAAAAAAAATGCGTTATATAAAAGCGAAGACGGTGGGTTTAAATGGGAAAAAATAAATGAAAAAGAAGATATTGGAAATCGTCCTTTTTATTATTCAGAAATTTACGTAGATCCACAAAATGAAAATAGAGTGTATTCAGTTTTTACCTATATAAATGTATCTGAAGATGGAGGAAAAAACTTTAAACAATTAATGCCTGCTTATGGTGTTGATAATGGCGTTCATCCAGATCATCATGCTTGGTGGATCCATCCAAAGAATGGAAAATTTATGATTGATGGAAATGACGGAGGATTAAATATTACTCATGATGGAGGAAAATCTTGGCGATTTATCGGTAACATTCCCGTTGCACAATTTTATCATATAAATGTTGATAACGAATTTCCTTATAATGTGTATGGCGGAATGCAAGATAATGGTTCTTGGAGAGGTCCTGCATACGTTTGGAAAGCTCAAGGAATTAGAAATTCTTATTGGCAAGAAATTAGTTTTGGTGATGGTTTTGATGTCGTTCCAGATAAAGATGATTCAAGATATGGTTGGACCATGAGCCAACAAGGTTCTGTTTCTAGATATGACCATATCACAGGTAATAATTATGGTGTACAACCAACACATCCTGATGCAACTATTGAACTTCGTTTTAACTGGAATTCAGCCATAAATATTGATCCTTTTGACAATGCTACACTCTATTTTGGAAGTCAGTTTGTACATAAATCGACAGACAAAGGCTTAACCTGGTCTGTTATTTCTCCTGATTTATCAACTAATAATCCAGAAAAATTAAAACAATCAGAAAGTGGTGGTTTAACTTTAGATGCAACGGGCGCAGAAAATCATTGTACAATTTTAGTAATAGAACCAACTCCTTTAGAAAAAAATGTTTTATGGGCTGCTACGGATGATGGCCAAGTGCACATCACAAAAAATGGTGGAGAGTCATGGACAAACGTGGCAAAAAACATTAAAGGATTACCAGAATTTAGCTGGATTACACAAATTAAAGCATCCAACAAGAACAAAGGAGAAGCACTTTTAATTGCAAATGATTATAGACGATTTAATTACACACCTTACGCTTATAGAACCAAAAATTACGGAAAAACGTGGGAACGTATTGTGGATGAAAATGACGTGCAAAGTTATGCTTTGTGTATTATTG
>JANQTQ010000112.1 GCA_030731625.1 Polaribacter sp.
ACATTTGCCCATTGATTGATTAATAAAGGTAAATCTCTGTAAGATTGAATCCAACCTTTATATGTACTCCAAATAATTGCTTCTGACGTTGGCCTAACTACTAATTCTTCTTCTAATTTGGCTTCTGGATCTACTCGTAACTTACCAGGATTATCTGGATCATTTTGCAAACGGTAATGTGTAACTACGGCACATTCTTTTGCAAATCCCTCTGCATTTTTTTCTTCTGCTTCAAACAAACTTTTAGGAACAAAAAGTGGAAAATATGCATTTTGATGCCCAGTTTCTTTAAACATTCTATCTAATTCTGCCTGCATGTTTTCCCAAATTGCATATCCGTAAGGCTTTATCACCATACATCCTCTAACTGCTGAATTTTCTGCTAAATCGGCTTTTACTACCAATTCGTTATACCACTTAGAGTAATCTTCTGTTCTTTTTGTTAACTTCTTGCTCATAAATATTTACTTTGGCACAAATATTGTTATCTTTAAAGTGAATTTTTTGTCGGAAAAAATAGTAACTTATTTTTCAAAACTGTTACAAAATTACTATAATTTAGTGTTTTTAAAGCAAAAATTCGTTATTTTAAAAGACTCACTTAAATACCTATATTATGGAAGCACTTAATAAAGATCTAAAATTTACAAGAATCATTCTATTTATTGTTGCAAATTTACTTTTGATTTCTTGTGGTACGTACCAAAGTATTTACAATGATGATGGGATTTATGGAGATGAAACATATCGTCAAGAGAAAGAGCAGGTAGTAATTTTAGATGAAAAAGAAACTACTACTTATGAAGATAATTATTTTACAAAAAAACTTGAAACATTAGAAAGTATTACTGATAATGAAGTTTTTACAGATGTAGAATCATATAACTCAGGAAATAGAATTGTTGAGGATGAAATAATTGATGAAACACTTAATTATAATGCTAATCAACCTTGGGGCCTAGAAGATAATGATGTAATTGTTCAAGTAAATTTAATTAATGATCCATTTTGGTATGGAAACAATAATTTTGCTTTTTACAATGGTTGGGGCTATAACAATTGGAGATATAGAAACTGGGGAATGTGGAATAATAATTACTGGAATTACAACCCATACTGGTATCCTTATTATGGTGGCTATGCTTGGAATATGGGCTTTTACAATCCTTACAATTATAACAGACCTGGTAATTATTATTCGGCAAACAGAAATTTATCTTACGTAAGAAGAGATGCTAATAATTCTTATAACAGAAGAGATGTAAATTCTAGATACTCAACAACATCAAGAAGAGAAAATAATACGGTAGACAGAAGAGCATCTTCAAATACTTACAGAAGAACAAGTACTGTAACAAACCCAACCAGAACAACCTCTTCTACTTCACGTAGCTCCTCTACAATAAATAGAAGCACTACGCCAAGCAGAAGAACTTCTACAAATACTAACAGTAACACTTCTTCTAGACGTAGCTCTAATACGGTTAATAGAAATACTACTTCTAATTCTAGCAACGACAGCTATAGAACAACAACAAGATCTTCAAGCACTAACAATAGTAGCGAAAGTAGCTCATCATCAAGTAGAGGCTCTAGCAGTTCTTCATCTTCATCATCTACTAGAAGAGGAAATTAAAAAGCAAAAATCTAAAGAAAAATCAAAAAACATGAAAAGATTTTTTACCATAGCGGCTTTGTTCGCTGCCACATTTATGTCTAATTCTCAATCTTTGGGATATGAAGACTTAGGAATTCTGTTTTCTCAAAACGATAATAATGGTTCGGCAAGATTTACAGGAATGAGTGGTGCATTTGGAGCATTAGGAGGCGACATCTCATCAATAAATGTAAATCCGGCGGGTTTATCTATTTTTAATAAAAGTGAGTTCTCGGGTACATTTAATTCAAGAAAATCAGGAATTACCTCTACTTATTATGGAAGCCCTAGAACTAGTGAAAATCAATTTATCAACCTATCTAATGCTGGTGCGGTTTTAGTTTTTGATAGTGCTTACAGTAAAGATTGGAGCAAATTTGCAATTGGAATTAACTATAAAATCACCAAAGATTTTAGCGATGATTTTATAACTCAAGGAAATAGTGGTATTGCTACTTTTACAGAATACCCTTTAGACTTAAACGAACCGGCGCTTATTTATGATTTTGCAGATGAACAAAGATTTACAAATGCATATACCGGAGAAATAAGTGAGATAAATCTTGGCTTTTCTTCTGTACATCGTAATAAACTACATGTAGGTGTAAGTTTAAATTTTTACGACCTTACTTTTAGTCAAAAATCAACATTAACAGAATTCAATAGCGATGTAAATGGTAATGAACTAGACGCTAATTTGTATCAAGAAAATTTTACAACCGGAACAGGTTTTTCTATGAATACTGGTTTTATCTACAAAGCAACTCAAAATTTTAGATTTGGTATGTCTTACCAAACACCAACTTGGTTTACAGAAGTATTAGAGGAAAATAACATTTTAGATAATGACGGTTTTTATGGTGATACTGAAATTATTGTAAGCGAAGATAATTTAATTTATGATAATACTTCCGGTGGCTTCTACCCTTCTCAAAGTTTTATCTACAGACTTAAAACTCCAAGTAAATTAACCGCAAGTGCGGCATTTATATTTGGCAAAAACGGACTAATAAGTTTAGATTACACCAATAAAAACTATAAAAGCATTAAACTTTCTGGGGCAGATTTTTCTTCAGAAAATCAATCTTTTCAAGATTATTACAGAAACACCAACAACTTTAATTTAGGAACAGAATGGCGTTTTGATAGATTAAGCGTTCGTGGTGGTTATCAATTTGAACAGAGTCCAGACAACGCTGCTATCGCTTCGGATAATTTACAAGGATATTCTTTTGGTGCAGGTTATAATTTTGGAAACTTTAAATTAGACTTTTCGTTTACAGATAATAACAAAACTGGCGTTTACAACTTTTACCAAGGATTTAACGTAAATTCGACAAACTTAGATTTAAACAATAAAATATTCACAGCAACAATTACTTTGGCGCTATAAACTGATACATATTTAATAACAAGACCTTGGGTTTCTAAAAACATCCAAGGTCTTTTTTATATCCATTCAGTTTTTTTGCCGTAATTTTGCAACTTATTTTTAAGATTATGCAAGAGACTAAAATTACCATACAAGAAACTACAAATAATACTATCGTAAAATTTAATAGCACGACTATTTTAATAAACGGTGGTAGTTATGAATTTTCTAACATAGACGAAGCTAAAAACTCTCCTTTAGCACAAGAATTATTTTATTTACCATTTGTAAAAAAGGTATTTATAACCGCTAACTTTATTGCTATTCAACGTTTTGACATTGTAGAATGGATTGATGTTCAAGAAGAAGTTGCAGAACAAATTGAAGCTTTTATTGCTGATGGAAACATCGTTGTTAACGAGCAAACATCATCAACCAAAAAAGAAGCAATTGAGGTTTATGCAGAAGTGACTCCAAACCCAGCTGTGATGAAATTTGGAACGAACAAAGCATTAACTCAAACAGATGTTGAATATAAAAACATAGATGAAGCAAGCAAATCATCGCCTTTAGCACAAGCAATTTTTAACTTTCCTTTTGTAAAAGAAGTCTTTATTTCTGATAATTATATTTCTGTTACAAAATACGAAATGGTAGAATGGAAAGAAGTTTTTGCAGAAGTTAGAACTTTTATTCGTGAATATTTAGTAGATGGAAAAACGATTATTAAAGAAATTCCGAATCAAAATACAGCTACTAAAGCAACCATTGAAGCTCCGGTTATTGCGCTAGAAGGGATTTCTGCACAAATATCAGATATTCTAGACGAGTATATAAAACCTGCTGTTGCTGGTGATGGAGGAAATATTGCCTTTCGTTCTTATGATGAAGAAACCAAAGTAGTAAGTGTTGTTTTACAAGGCGCTTGTAGCGGTTGCCCATCTTCTACGGCAACTTTAAAAAACGGAATAGAATCGTTATTAATGGAAATGTTGCCAAATCAAATTAGCGAAGTTGTAGCTTTAAACGGATAAAAAAAATGTCAGCAGAAAAAATAAATCCATACAAAGATTCACAGCTAGGAAAAAAGGAACAGGTTACACAAATGTTCGACACTATTTCTGAAAATTACGATGATTTAAACCGCGTAATTTCTTTAGGAATTGATGTAAAATGGCGTAAAAAGGTAGTTGAAATTGTTGGTAAAAATAATCCAAAACAAATTTTAGATATCGCTACAGGAACTGGGGATTTAGCACTAATGATGGCTTCTTTACATCCTGATAGAATTGTTGGTTTAGATATTTCTGCAGGAATGTTAGAGGTTGGGAAACGAAAAATTAGCAAAGCAAATTTATCAGAAAAAATAGAAATGATTGTTGGTGATTCTGAAGAAATGCCTTTTGATGATCATACTTTTGATGCTATAACGGTTTCTTTTGGTGTTCGTAATTTTGCGCATTTAGATAAAGGACTCACAGAAATTGCACGAGTTTTAAAACCTACTGGTGTTTTGGTGATATTAGAAACATCTAATCCTACGAAGTTTCCTTTTAAACAAGGGTATAAATTTTACACAAATTATATTCTTCCAATTATTGGTAAATTATTTTCTAAAGACAAAGTTGCGTATTCTTATTTATCAGAATCTGCAAATTCTTTTCCTTTTGGAGAAACATTCAACAATATTTTAGAAAAAAATGGGTTTA
>JANQTQ010000113.1 GCA_030731625.1 Polaribacter sp.
CTTCATATTACCGTTGTTGGGCCAGATGCAGAATGGGTAGAAGTGCAAATTCGCTCTGAACGAATGAATGAAATTGCATAAAAAGGTTATGCGGCACATTTTAAATATAAACAAGGAAATGATACAGAAAGCGGTTTAGAAAATTGGTTAAATAAATTAAAAGAAACTTTAGAAAATCAAAGTTTAAATGCAGTAGACTTTGTAGAAGATTTTAAACTGAATTTGTATGCCAAAGAAATTTATGTTTTTACACCAAAAGGCGAATTAAAATCATTGCCTAAATACGCATCTGCATTAGATTTTGCTTTTTCAATTCATACCGATGTTGGTTTAAAATGTAGAGGGGCAAAAGTAAACGGAAAATTAGTTCCTTTAAGTCATATTTTAAAAAGTGGTGATCAAATAGAAGTAATTACAAGTAATACAAATAAACCAAATTCTAGATGGTTAGATTTTGTAATTACGGCAAGGGCAAAAACGAAGATACGGGCTGCTTTAAAAGATGATGAAAAACTAGTAGCAGAAGAAGGTAAAGCAGTTTTAATGCGTAAATTACGTCATTTAAAGATTACTTTTAATGATAAAGTTGTAAACGAACTTGTTGCCTATTTTAAATTAAGAACAAGTTTCGATTTGTTTTATAAATTTGGAAATGGTGCCATTGACAACACACAATTAAAAGCTTTTGTTTCGCAAAGAAATGGTGCAATTGTTAGCTATTTAAAATCTAAATTAAGCAGAAATAAAGCGCCAAAAGAAATACCAGAAGTAGCTGAAGAAGCTACAAAATATGATGCTATTGTATTTGGTAAAGATGAAGAAACTTTAGATTATAAACTTTCTAAATGTTGTAATCCTATAGCGGGTGATAAAGTTTTTGGTTTTGTAACGATTAATGATGGTATTAAAGTTCATAAAAAAAACTGTCCAAATGCAATTTCTTTGCAATCTAATTATGCGTACAGAATTCTATTTGCAAAATGGATAGATTCTACCAAACAAGATTTCAAAGCAATTTTACATATCTCTGGTATTGACAACCAAGGCATCGTTAATAACGTTACTAGAATAATATCTAGCAATATGGGCGTATATATTAATAGTATAAATATAGCCGGTGATGAAGGTTTTTTTGACGGAAAAATTTCAATACGAGTTAAGAATAGTCATCAATTAAACAAGCTTATTAAAAAAATTCAGAAGGTAGAAGGTGTTAAAAAAGTAGAGCGTGTTAATAGTTTATAATATCATTTCTCTAAAAGTTTATTTTTATTAAGAAATAACTGTAAATTTGTTTTTTTAGTAAAAATAAAATCATGAATAATTCTCTTGAAAATCAAGAAGTAGTTAAAAAAGTTTTTACCTCTTATTTACAGGAGCATAAGCACAGAAAAACACCTGAGCGTTATGCTATATTGCAGGAAATATACGAAGCAAAAGAACACTTTGACATAGAATCTTTGTACATTAAAATGAAAAATAAGAATTATAGAGTAAGCAGAGCTACACTTTATAATACCATAGATTTATTATTAGACTGTAATTTAGTAAGAAAACATCAATTTGACGGGCAATCAATGGCGCGTTACGAAAAAAGTTATTTTGATAAAAATCATGATCATGTTATTTTTACGGATACAGGCGATGTAAAAGAATTCTGCGATCCACGCATACAAATTATCAAAAAAACAATTGAAGAAATTTTTGATATCGATATTCAAAATCATTCTTTATACTTTTACGGAACAAAAAAGAAAAAACAATAAACAAGTATTTTTAAACTTGTTAAAACAACATAAACAAACAAAAACAACAAACAACAAATTAAAACAACTAATGGCTGTAGATTTATTACTAGGATTGCAATGGGGAGATGAAGGTAAAGGTAAGATTGTAGACGTACTTACCAGAAATTACGATATCATTGCACGTTTTCAAGGAGGACCAAATGCTGGACACACTTTAATTTTCGACGGATTTAAACATGTTTTACACACAATTCCTTCAGGTATTTTTCATAAAACAGCTTTAAATGTTGTTGGTAATGGCGTTGTAATAGATCCTGTAATCTTTAAAAAAGAACTAGAAAATTTAGACAAACATAATATAGATTATACTAAAACATTACTTATTTCAAGAAAAGCACACCTAATTTTACCTACACACAGGTTGTTAGATGCTGCTTCAGAAACTTCTAAAGGTAAAGCAAAAATTGGTTCTACTTTAAAAGGAATTGGCCCTACTTATATGGACAAAACCGGTAGAAACGGAATGCGTGTTGGTGATTTAGAACTAGAAAACTGGAAAGAAAAATATGATGCTTTAACAGCAAAACATATTAAAATGTTAGAGTTTTTTGATGTTCAAGTTGAATATAATTTAAAAGAATTAGAAACAGAATTTATTAAAGGTATTGATAAATTAAAAACGTTACCTTTTATAGATAGTGAAGAATTTTTAAACCAAGCAATTAAAGACAAAAAAACAATTTTAGCAGAAGGCGCACAAGGTTCTTTATTAGATATCGATTTTGGAACGTATCCTTTTGTAACTTCTTCTAATACAACAGCAGCAGGTGCTTGTACAGGTTTAGGTGTTGCCCCTAATAGAATTGGCGAAGTTTTTGGAATCTTTAAAGCGTATACAACTCGTGTGGGTTCTGGACCTTTTCCTACAGAATTATTTGATAATGATGGTGTAGAAATGGCAAGAATTGGTAATGAATTTGGTGCTACAACAGGTAGACCAAGAAGATGTGGCTGGTTAGATTTAGTGGCATTAAAATATGCAGTTGATGTAAATGGCGTAACGCAATTAATGATGATGAAAGGTGATGTGCTTTCTGGTTTTGAAACTCTAAAAGTTTGTACTTCTTACAATTACAAAGGAAAAGAAATTACACATTTTCCGTATAATATTGAACCAGAAAATGTATCTGTAAACTATACAGAATTTAAAGGTTGGCAAGAAGATTTAACTAAAATGACTTCGGAAGATCAATTACCACAAAATTTATTGGACTATGTTGCTTTTATAGAAAAAGAAACAGGAGTTCCTGTAAAAATAGTATCTGTTGGACCGGATAGAAAACAAACTATTAACAGATAAATAGTTTATATTCTAAATTATAAAGCATCTTTCATTAGTTGAAAGATGCTTTTTTTTTTTGTAAAATAGTAATAGAAACCTATTTGAATTATAAACCTATTGTTTTTGAATTTGTTTTTTCGGAACTATAACTACATCAGAAATATTAAAATAGTTACTTTCTAATTTCTCTGCAATTAAAAATAATTGATCAATTAATTCTCCAATAAAAATCTCTAAATTCTCATCAATATCATGTATTAATTTATATTCAAAATCCGCTTTCATTTTGCCAATTAAAAATGCTGCAGAATCATTTGCTGCATATTTATTGATAGAAATGATATTGATGTATTTATTAATTTGAGATAAACAGTTTTTTATAGATCTTGGACATTTAGAATTTAATATTAAAAACTCTAAAGTTGATGTTCTTACCGGAGTTTTCTTATAAAATCTGCGCATCATGTCGTACGTAGAAACACATTTTAATAATGTTGCCCATTGGTAACTTCCATCTGTTTCATCTCCATGAATTGCCTTGGCTGCTGCTGCATCACTTAATTTAGAGTTTATAATTCTAGAAATTTGTAAAGCTCTTTCTATATAAACACCTAACATAATAATGGCATATACTTCATCATGCAAAAGAGTACTTTTAATTTTACTTCTAATTTCTGATGAAGATTGTATAACTAAAGATGTAAAGTCGTGCAAACCACTTTTTACAAATTTATCTGCAGGATATCCTTTTATATTATGGCTTATTCTATTAATACATTCAAATAATTCTGTTGAAATTAAATCTCTAGAACTTCTTGCATTTTCGTGTGCATTGGTAAATGCATTTAAAATTGAATATGGTTTATCTGTATTTAAACCTACATTAAATAATACTTCTTCTTCATCTAAAATCTTATCCGAATCAATTATCTCATTTGCAGACATATACATTGTAGATCTTAAAACAAACTGTCTTGATCTTGATAATTCATCGGGTGCATCTAAAGATGTGAAGTAATTAACGCTTAAAAAACGAGCCAAATGCTCTGTGCGTTCTATATATCTTCCCATCCAAAAAAGATTATTGGCTACTCTTGCTAACATATAATTTTATTTTCTTAAAACCCAAGTATCTTTTGAGCCTCCACCTTGTGATGAATTTACTATTAAATTTCCTTTTTTAAGTGCAACTCTGGTAAGACCTCCTTTTAATACAAAATCTATATCTTTACCTAATAGTGTAAAAGTTCTTAAATCTACATGTCTAGATTCAAAAGATTCACTTCCTTCTATATACGTTGGGTGCGTTGATAAAGACATAATAGGTTGTGCTATGTATTTTCTAGGTTCTGCTAAAATTGTTTTTTTAACTTCCTCTATTTCTTCTTTTGTAAGTCTATTTCCAATGGAAATTCCATATCCACCAGATTCATCCACAGGTTTTATTACCAGCTTATCAATATTTTCTATGACATAACTTAATTCATCTTTTTTACTACAATGATAGGTATGTACATTATTTAAAATTGGCTCTTCATCTAAATAATACTTTATAATTTGTGGCATGTATGTATAAACAGCTTTGTCATCTGCCACACCCGTTCCAGGAGCATTTATTAAAGTAACATT
>JANQTQ010000114.1 GCA_030731625.1 Polaribacter sp.
AAATGAATCCTATTACATATGTTTTAACCACGAATGGCTTATTGTTTTTATTAAGTATTATTTTTTGGAAATTTCCACCAAAAAAAATCAATAACATCTATGGTTATAGAACTTTTAAGGCAATGCAAAATGACGATATTTGGGCTTTTGCAAACAGTACTTTTAACAAAAATTTCCTTATCTATGCAGGCATTTCTTTTTTAGCTGCCTTAATTTTAGCTACTATATCTGTAAAAGAATTATCTTGGCAACCTATGGTTTTAGTGATGTTATCACTCTTAGTAAGTATCATAAAAACAGAAAGAGCATTGAATGATAACTTTACAGAAGAAGGGAAAAGGAAATAAGGATGAAAAAAATTGCACTCAAAAGAATTTTATCAAATTTAAATTTATTATCTCTTATTGAGCAAGTAAATTTTTATCGTCAAAAATGGCAAAACAGAAAAAGTAACCGACTTTTTTTAGAAAATAATCCTACAGTAAAATTACCTCCAGATTTTTACTTGTATGAAACTTTTAATTTGAATTATGATAAGTTTTATACAAATGGAAAACCAACTGCAAAATGGTTAGTCAATCATATAAAGGGATTTAAAGAATTTAAAAATATTTCTATTTTAGATTGGGGTTGTGGTACCGGAAGGATTTTAAGACACTTACCGTCTATTCTAGATTCAAGTAATTCATTTTATGGCACAGATTATAATAAAAAATATGTAAAATGGTGTTCAGAAAATTTAGAAGGAATTCAATTTAAAAATAATAATTTAAATCCTCCTTTAAATTTTAAAAATGATGAAATGGATGTAGTTTATGGAATTTCTATTTTTACACATCTCTCAGAAGAACTGCATCATTCTTGGTTGAAAGAATTATCTAGAGTTTTAAAAAATACTGGAATTTTATTTTTAACAACCCATGGAGATGCCCATAAATTCAAACTTTTAGAGAAAGAGCAAGAAATATATGATGCTGGAAACCTTGTTATTCATGATTTTAAAAAAGAAGGAAACAGGTTATATGCTTCGTATCAATCTCCAAAATTTTTTAGAGCTCTTTGTGAACAAAATAATTTTGAAGTTTTAAATCATATTCCGGGAGATATCAGAAACAACAAACCTCAACAGGATGTTTGGGTTTTAAAACTGATTAAAAATTAGCAACTACAGAAACCGATAAATTTCTACCAGGAGAAGAAACGCCTGAAGCAAATTCTATATAATGTTCATCAAAAATATTGTCTAATCTTGCTTGTACAGAAAACTTTTCATTTACTGCATAGCGACTATTTAAGCCTAAAGTAATCCAACTTGGGGTGCCAAAATAAATATCTTTTGGATTGGTAGCATTTGGATTAATAACCGGAGTTAAATCATGGTTATCAATTCCTTCTGTAATATTAAAATCGGCAATATCTTTTTTACTGTTAAATCTTAAGGCCGCACCAACTTCAATTTTATCCTTTGTATAATTGATTTCAAACTGTCCAAATAAAGGCGGAATTGACGACATTGGTTCTTCTGTATCATACGTTCTTCCTTTTGTATAGGTGATAAATCCAGATGTATTAAATACATTAGAAAGCTTCCCTAAATAACTAATTGTGTACCCTGTTATATATGCATTTCCTCTATTCTGATTCGCCACTACATTGCCATATTCGCCATCAAATAAAACTTGATTACTTCCATTCATAGTAAAACTATCTCTTATGATATAATTATCTAGTAATGTATAAAATACATTGGCTCCTAAACGAAATTTTCTATTATTAAAATACTTCTGAATTCCGATTTCGGCATTGTAGGCAAACTCTGGTTTTACGTCAATATTTGGCACGGTTACATCTCCGCTTTTTTCTCTAACTCGGCCAACATCATCAATATTTGGAGATCGAAATCCAGAAGATAAAACACTATTTAATTGCCAGTTTTTAGAAGGTTTATAAACATACCCTAAAGTTGCTGTAACTGCAGAATGATTTGAGCTAATTTCTGTTTCTGGAAGCTGTATAAATGTTTGATCTAACCAAGTTGCATGCAAATTGGTATTTGTATATCTAATTCCTGAATTTAAAGTTGATTTAGGATTTATATTTTGCCTATAATCTAAATAAACCGCAGAACTTAGATAATTACTTCCACCATCTGGATACCGAGATTGTACCTTAAAATCATCAGAAAAACCATTAATTTCTCCGTTTGTAATTTGTAGTGTTTTACCATAAGATGTTGAAGTAAGCTCGTTGTAAGCAACCTCAAAACCATACGATAAAGTTCTTGTTTCATCTTCTGTCAACGGCACAGAAAAATCTCCATTCACGCTAAAAACGTCTACATTCTCATCACGATAAGCACGTTCTAAACTACCAAATTTCCGTTGCACTCTGCTTTCTACTATATTTTGATATGCAACTGTTAATGAACCTCTTTCTAACCAATTTTTATACGGATTGATATCTAATTGTGATGAAATGAGCAATCTTTTTTGAGGACCGTAATACCATTCTGAAAATTTTAAAGAAGATACATCTGTTACATCTTTTAACTCCATCAATCGATCAAATCTTTGAATATCTGAAGAGGTAGAATATTGTAAATTAATTTTTAAATCTGTGTTTTTAGAAAGCGAAACAAAGAATTTTTGTAAAACATCTGTTTGATTATAATTTGTATTTCTTAATGTATTTGGATTGGCGTTTTTAGTTGGATTTTCATTGTAGTTTCCATTTACATTTTCTGTATAATAAAATACTTTACCCCAATCTTCAAAACCGTGATTTCTATTTTTACCGATCGTTAAATCGCCAAAATCTGAATACGATATACTTGTAAAAGATGCCCAATTACTAAAACTTACTTCTGCAGCAACATTGGTTGTTATTTCTTGATTTACAGTAGAAAATCTTGAAAAAAACTGACTAGATACCTTGTCCACTTCTGCTAATTTAGGCGTTTTTGTATAATAATGAATTACACCACCTAAAGCATCAGAACCATAAATTACAGACGACGGACCAAAAACAACTTCCGTTTTGTCTAGCATATTTGGTGCAATGGTTATCGCATTTTGTAAATGTCCTTTTCTATATATCGCATTATTCATTCTAACACCATCAACCACCAACAAAACTCGGTTAGATTCCATTCCTCGAATTACAGGACTTCCGCCACCAAACTGAGATTTTTGAACTTTAATTCCTGGAATTGCTGCTAATAAATCTGCAGAAGTTTGCGGAGAAATTTTTTCAATATCCGAAGTTGAAAGCACAGCTATTTCTTCTGCAATTCTTTTTGTTTTTTCGTCTTTTTTAAAAACAGAAATTACAATTTCATCTAATTCTTCTGAATATTTAGTAAGATGTACAGTATAATTTCGTTTTTTTAAAACACCTTTTTTTATTCTAAAAATTGCATACGATAAATGAGAAAAAATAATTTCTTCGTTTTCTTTAAAGGATGAAACATCTGCCAAACCATCAAAACCTGTAGTTAAACTTATTGTTTTATCGTTATTAAAAATAGTAACATTATTTACCTTTTTACCTGTTTTTTTATCTAAAACCAAAATTTCTTGAGCAAAATATGTGTGGCTCAAAAACAATACAAATACGATTACAATATACTTTTTCATCAACTAAAAACGGTTTCTAAGACTTGTAAAGATTTTGGGTTTCTAAAACTGCCTAAATGTAATTTAAAATATTTTATGATAACTTGCAAAACCAATTGCCTTTCTTCTTTGCCATAAGTAACATTTTCTAGTGTATCAAAAATTATGCCTAACAGCTTTTTAAATTGATAAAAATCATTCTTTGAAATCACATTTTTTTCATGAATATTATCCGAAAAAACCCCTTCTAATAAATCAAATCCTTTTTTATTTGTTTCTGATGTATCTGGATAAAAACCTAAAAATCCGGTTAAATTCAACAAAAATAATAAATGAAAATTAGCTACTTTATCATGAATATCTAACCAAATAAATGCTGTTTCTAAATATTCATAAAGCGCCGAATTCTGTTCTTCTTCTTGTATCGAATTAGATAAAATTTCTGATAAAAAAAGCACAACAGATTGCTTTACAATATCTGTATGAAAAGTAGCATACGGATTTATAACTTGTACTTCTTTTATAGAATTTAAAGTATTTTTTGAGTTGTGATTTGCAACAATTCTTAACTGAGTTAATGGTTGAAAATGAGCGGCTTTTAGTCCAGATTTTTTTGGTTTTAAAACACCTCGCACTAAATAACTCTTTACTCCTTCTTCTTGTGTATAACATTTTACAATTAAGCTCGTATCACCATATTTTAGTGCACTTAATACAATTGCTTTTGTAGTTACAATTGCCATTAATTTACAATTGCTAATTTAGTTGTAGTGGTTTCAGAACCATCATCATTTACCAATAAAACAATATAAACACCTGAAGCAACTCTTTTACCTGCTAAGTTTTTTTTGTTCCAAACTACTTTCCCTCCTTGTAGCTCTTGCCCTTCTACCACATTAGTTTCATACACTAAATTACCTGCAACATCCAGTATTTTTACGTTTGTTCCTTTTGGCAAATGGGTTCCGTTTCTACCATCAATCGTAATGGTTTCGTGCTGAAGTAAAGCAGGATTTGGATACGCATACACATCACCTAAAACATCCCCAAAAGTTGCCACTTTACTATTATAAGCAACAATTCCTTTATCCGTGGCAAAATATACTTTTCCGTTAGATGCATCTGTCCTAATTTTTAAAATTTGATTAGAAGGCAAAGGGGAATTTGCTTTATTAAAATTAGCTAACGTAGTTTGCCCTGAAGGATTTGTATACAAAACACCTCCACTATCTGTACCAAACCATTTATTATCTGCGCCATCAATATTTATAGTATTAATTCTTTGATCTCCTAACAAACGCTCTCCTACTCCGTTTTCTTCAATAACAACTGGCTCTGCATTTAAAACATCCGTATCAAAAACGGCGGAAGCATTTCTATAAACAACCATACCAGCTCTTGTACCTAACCAAACTCTATTACTTTTATCTACAGCTACTGTTAGTACATCTGTATCTGGTAAATTACCTAAATTTGCGGTTGCAATTAACGCTTTTTTTCTAGCACCATTTTCATTAAAAACAAAAACTCCATTTCTTCTTGATCCATACCAAATACTATTAGAATTATCTACAGCCATTTCACTTAAACCAAATGCAACATTTGTTTTTACAGATGACATGTCGTAACTAGACCATTGCCCAGACGGTGAAAGTTTTTTTAACTCATTGGTAACACCAATATTCGTTACCCATAAATTACCCTGATTGTCAAAGGCAGAACCGCTTATTCTTATAGTTACTCTATTTGGCAACAAAGGTTCAATATCTTCTAACGGACTATTTAAATGGTTGTAAAATGTGGTAATTTCATCATTTTCTACCACTAACAAACCACCTGTTGAAACGTTATTTACATCATTTGTATCTCCAAAAGAACTGATATATACTTTGTTTTCTTCAGTAGGATCAATTGATATATAATTTAAATCTATAACAGGAAAGTCTATGTTAAATTTTGTATTTATCCAATTCTCTCCATTAAAATGGCTAAATCCCTGCTTATTTAGTGTTGGTGTATAAATTGCATCATAACCACCATAAACAACCCAAAGATGATTATCTTTTACTGCTATCGAAAAAACATCATTAGACAAAGGTCCTTCTGGATGAATTTCTTGAAACGAATTTATTTGACTTATACTCGTTTTTAAAATTCCAAATTCTTTAGTTGCTAAATACATAATATTGTTCTCAAAAAAAGCATTTAATAATGTAAAATCGAAATCTATATTTGATGAAAATTCTGCAATCTGATTTTCCGTTACATCAAGAACAATTGCTTTTTTATTAAGTGCAATTGTTAAATTAGTGTTTGATGATTTTAAACCAATTATAGATTCAAAAAAATCTCGAACTTGAGTTAAAACACCATTATGAAGTTGAAACAACTTAGTGCCTTCGGTAACATAAATTTTAGAATTAAAAACTGAAATAGCACTAAAATTACGACCCATAAATTGTTGTTGCCAATTTTTAAAATCAATTAAAAGATTACTAGAAACAAATGCACTGAAAATTCCATCTTCTGTAGCTGCATAAATTTTTCCATCAGAAATAATGGTTTTATTAATTAATAAGGAAGTAGAACTGTTGCCGATAAAAAAAGTATCACCAAATTCTAATTTTTCAATATCGTATTCTACAATTGCAAAAGGCGTAGATAAATATAAGGTGTTTCCAAATTCAGAAATATGATTGATGCTTTTTTCACCCGTTTGATTAAAACTTATAATATCTGATGAAATTGTAACACTATCATCCTCGTCAATTACTTCAATTAATCCGTTTTGATAACCTATAACCAACCTTTTAAAAGTAGCATTATAATGAATTGAAGACGTGGTTTCGCCAGACAAACCCTGTATAGAAGATAGTTTTTTAGTTTCTAATGTAGTTTCATTAAACGTAAAAATTGCGTTATCAACCAAAGCGTAAATAGTATTATCAACTTTTACAAAATCTTTTACATTATTGTAAGAATAGAAATCTTCCCAAGAATCACTGTAATCTACTTGAGCAGAAACAGATAATGCGCTTAAAAAAAGGAAAATAAAAATTAACTTTTTCATGTTTGTGTTTATAAAATCAAAGATATTTAATTATTGTAGAATAACGATAAAAACAGGTATATTAGTACAAAAATGAATCCGTTTTATATGAGTTTAGAAATTGAAAGAAAGTTTTTAGTAGAAAATGAAGATTATAAAAAAGAATCTTATCAAAAAAAATTGGTGAAACAAGGATATTTAAATTCTGATAAAAATAGAACTGTACGCGTTCGAATTGCTGATGATAAAGGTTTTATAACGATTAAAGGAAAATCTAACACAACTGGAACAACACGTTTTGAGTGGGAAAAAGAAATTGATATTATAGAAGCAGAACAATTACTTTTATTATGTGAACCTTCTGTAATTGATAAAACACGATTTTATGTAAAAAGCAATAATCATGTTTATGAAGTTGATGAGTTTTATGGCGATAACAATGGTTTAATTGTAGCAGAAATTGAGTTAACATCAGAAAACGAAGAATTTAAAAAACCCTCTTGGCTAGGCAAAGAAGTAACAGGAAATATAAACTATTACAATTCTAGTTTAAGCAAAAATCCTTTTAAAAACTGGTGATTTTAAAGCTTATAGATTCCTATAAATAGAAAATTGCTAAAAAATGACTTAAACTTCCTAGTAAAACAAAAACGTGAAAAATTACATGATTGTAAGGCATTTTTTTAATTGAATACAAAATAGCCCCAATAGAATAAAAAATTCCGCCAGCAATTAAAAACTGCATTCCTTCTGCTGACAAACTTTCTTTTAACGGATTAAAAATAAACATCATTTGCCAACCCATTAACAAATACATTGCTGTTGATATTTTATCGAATCTACCTGTAAAAAAGAGCTTTAAAATAACGCCCGTTAAAGCAAAAAGCCACACAAACAAAAACATATACCAACCTAAATTAGAATCTAAAGCAACTAAACAAAAAGGAGAATAGCTACCTGCAATTAATACGTAAATTGCAGAATGATCAAAAATATTAAGTCTTCTTCTTTTCTTCGGATTTTTTGCTGCATGATAAAAAGTAGAAGCAGCATATAAAGTAATTAAACTTAGCCCATAAATAATAAAACTTGTTGGTTTCCAAAAACCAGTAAACTGGATTGCTTTAAGCACTAAAAAAGGAAAAGCAATAACACTTAATACTAATCCAAAACCATGAGAAACCACGTTTAATTTCTCTTCGATTTCGCTATAACGGTGATTTAAACTCTCGCTCATTATTTGGTCTATTTGTATCGTTCATAAATTTTTTATCACTCAATAAATCATCTTCCATAAGCTTAAAAACATGTTGTTTTAAATGCTCCATATCATCCATTTCTAAACCTGTAGTTTCTATAAATGCATGCTGATGAATTCTAAAAACACCTGGACTTCCTTTAAAAACATCCCAAGAAAACAACCGTTTACAATCGTAATAAACTTGAGGAACTATAGGCATATTAAATTCAATAGCTAAACTAAAAGCACCGTTTTTAAAAGGCGCTAAAACAACATTTTCTGTAGGCACCAATCCTTCAGGAAAAATAGCCATACTTGTGCCGTTTTGCAATCTTTTTTTAGCAGACTCATATACTTTTTTTCTGCTTTCTGGGCAATTTCTATCAACCATAATCACTACTCTTTTGTAGAAAAAACCAAAAATAGGGATTTTAACTAACTCCTTTTTTCCAACAAATACAATAGGATTTTTACTCAATGCAATTAACACAAAAGCATCCATTAATGACGCATGATTTGGACAAAACATATAGCTTTTATTTCTGTCTGTAATTTGATCGTATTGTATTTTTAAACAAAAACCCATTCCATAAACCAACACTAAAGATAAAATTCTGGCAACTTTCCAAAACATTGGATAATGCGATTCTTTAAAGGAAAACATCAACAAAAAAGGAGACAATACAACGACGGTTACCATCATTAATAGGTAAAACCAAATTCGCCAAATTATAAGTAAAGGAATTTTTAAAAGCCGCACAGTTAACTTTAATGTTTAATTTAAATTATACGCAAAAATAGGAATATTCTTTTGTTTATTGATTTTCTTAAACAAAACCTTATTTTTACGCTCGCAAAGCATTTATTTATTTTATGCTAGCACAAATAGATCTCAAAATACACAATTTAATGTCTAGAATTTTAACAGGAGTCCAAAGTACAGGAACACCACATTTAGGGAATTTATTAGGAGCAATTTTACCTGCTATCAAAATGGCAAATGATCCTAAAAACGAAGCCTTTTTATTTATTGCAGATATGCATTCTTTAACTCAGATTAAAGACGGAAATGAATTAAGAGAAAACACATATAGTACTGCTGCAACATGGCTTGCTTGCGGTTTAGATATTAACAAAACTGTTTTTTACAGACAAAGCGATATCCCTCAAGTAACCGAGTTAACATGGTATTTAAACTGTTTTTTTCCATATCAGAGACTAACTTTAGCGCATGGTTTTAAGGATAAATCAGACAGGTTAGGAGATGTAAATACAGGATTATTTACCTACCCAATGTTAATGGCCGCAGACATTTTGTTGTATGACGCAGAAATTGTTCCGGTTGGTAAAGACCAGTTGCAACATTTAGAGATGGCACGTGACGTAGCTAATAGATTTAATAATATTGTTGGCGAAACATTAGTTCCACCAGATGCTAAAATTCAAGAAGGCACTAAATTAGTTCCAGGAACTGATGGCGAAAAAATGAGTAAATCTAGAAATAATATTATCAATATTTTCTTATCTGATAAACAGTTAAGGAAACAAGTAATGTCTATAAAAACAGATAGTAAAGGTTTAGAAGAACCAAAAGACCCAGAAACAGATAATGTATTTGGGCTTTATAAATTATTAGCTTCGGATGCGCAAATTGCAACAATGAGAGCAAATTACGAAGGCGGTAATTATGGTTACGGCCATGCTAAACAAGCTCTATACGAATTAATTATTGAGCAGTTTTCTACAATAAGAGAACGTTATAATCATTTTATGGAAAACAAGCACGAAATTGATGCTGCCTTAGAAATTGGCGCCCAAAAAGCAACGATAGTTGCCAATGGAGTTCTAAAAAGAGTGCGAGCAAAAATTGGTTACTAATCCTTTTTTTTAACATATAAAAACCACGCTAAATTGCGTGGTTTTTTGTTCCATAAATATTTTTAGTTACATTCTTACATCCCATATTGGCAAATCAATCCTCCCATAATTGCCAAACAAACAACCCAATATCCCGCATTAATTGCTATATATTTAACGGTTTTTCTTTCAAACATTGCATTTATTGCGATGATTGGTAAAACTAAAAACACGCCTGATAAAACTCCGTGAAAAGCACCATGTTTAAAGGTTCTAAAACGATCGCCATAATTTGCTAAAAATTCTTGAAAATATGTAAATGCATCACCTGTACTTTCTGCAAAACCTGTTTCACCTGCTAATGTAGAATATACACCCATTTGATGTATTGTTGCTGGCAATAAGAAGAAAGCAATTAAAAAACCAAACACATAGCTAAGTATAAATGTGGGTATCATATTCTTGCCTGCTAAAGATTCTTTGGTAAACCCCATTTCTATCATCCAAATATTGCCAAATAAAGGACCATACCAAACAAATCCAATTACTAAAGGAATTAAGGCTGCTAAAAAAAAGATGTAAAAGTTCATTTCCATGATAAAAAGTTTTTAAGTTGAATACCAAATATAGGAAATAACTTTCTGACATTGAACCGCATAAAAAAGTCGAAAGGATTTGCTTTCGACTTTTTTATATTTTACAACTATTTTATTGAATCTTCATCGATTTTGCAATAGCTTCTAATTCAAACAAAAAAGATCTTTTATTAACAGAAGGCGCATACGTAAATCCTTCAAAAACAATAAGTCTATTATTTTTTTTATCGATTATCGTATAATTTAAAAAAGGCCCTGCCATAAAATCGTTTTTCACTTCCCATTTTCCACGAGTTTCATAGGCTTTTTTTCCATCAATCGTAGCATCAAAAGTAAAAGGTGTATACGCCTCTTCAGTAATCATGTGTTGTGTTTCAGCATCTGTTCCGGGTATATGAACCTCCCCAATACTATCTCTTACGGCTACAATATTATCTTTAATTTTACTTTCATCTCCCAACGGAATTGAATACACCAAAATATTATTACTTCCTGTTTTTGCAATTCCACTAGTTAAATGATTTCTTAACCAAAGAAAATCTCCAGTATCATCTACCGTATTAAACTTCGTAGGTATTGTTAAAGAAATACCTAAATTTTTAAGTGTTTTATAGTATGTGTTATCTTGTTTATCTTTTTCGAAGATCGATTGTGTAAACTTTATATCAGCCTCTAAAAAAATACTTTTTATTTTATTTTTATGTTTTTGAAAAAGTTTTATAATACTTTCATCATCCTTAGCTTGCACGTAAACAATCGTTTGAGGTTGCGCATAAACATTTGTCTTAACAGAAAAACCTTCATTATCGCTTTCCGAAATAATTAAAATATTTCTGCTCGCTTTCATCATAGAATTGAATCCGACTGGTGCTACTTGAGAAATATCTAAAATAGGTTCTGGCTGTGGTAAACCTACCATTAATTCTCCAAAAGAATTACGTATTTCTTGCCCCACATCTCCAGTCCAGTCGCTTATTTTAGCAACCACCATTACTTTGTTAATTTTACCAATAGATTCTCTTGATATCGCTTTATCATTACCAACACAAGACGATAATAAAAAAGTGATTACAAGAATTGAAATAATTTTTTTCATGAGTTTAGCTTTTATAGATTTTTAGTTTAGTTCCGGTTTTTAAACTCTTTTCACTCCAAATATTGTTCCACTTTTTAATTTCATCAATAGAAACATTTTTAAATTTTTTAGAGATCGTCCAAAGTGAGTCACCTTTTTTAACCGTATACAATTCAAAGCTGCCTTTTTCTGAGGATGCTACTGAGGTTTTACTTGTTGATGCTGAACGAGATGAAGTAGATTTTTTCGAAAAAATGGTCAACCTTTGTCCAACTTTTAATTTACTAGTTTTTAAAGAATTCCAACGTTTTATATCACTAACTCGTACACCAAATTTATTTGCAATCTTCCCTAAAAAATCTCCACCTACTACTTTGTAACGAACACTATTATTCATATCAACGTATCTTGGCAATGGTTTTTCTCTAGAAGCTTCATCTGCATCGGCTAATGCATAGATTTCACTTTCTTTTTCTAAAAACTCTATAATCTTATTTTTAGGCAATCGTACAGCATACTCATGATCTTTTATAAATGGAATAACATCTAATTTATAAACAGGGTTTAAGAAAGAAATTACATCCTCTTCTACTTTTAATATTTCTGAAATATGATCAAATCCGATGGTTCTTTTTACTCTAATAGTATCGGTTTCAAAATTATAATAATCTGGTGTTTCGGCAATTATATTATGATCATCTGCATATTCTAAAATGTACAATGTTGCATAAAAAGCAGGTACATAACTTGCTGTTTCTCTGGGCAAATAAGGTCTTATATTCCAATAATTTTTATGCCCTCCAGAACGTTTTATGGCTTTTAACACATTTCCTTGACCAGAATTATATGCTGCCAATGCTAAATCCCAATCGCCAAAAATTTGATATAATTGACTTAAATATTTACATGCTGCTATGGTGGATTTTACAGGATCTTGACGTTCATCGACATAAGAACTTACTTTTAAATCAAACTGTTTCCCTGTTCCATACATAAACTGCCACAAACCTGTTGCCCCAGCTCTCGATTTTATCTGCGGATGAAGTGCTGACTCTACAATAGCTAAATACTTCATTTCTAAAGGAATATCATACTCATCAAGATACTGTTCAAACATCGGGAAATAATACTTTGCCCTTACCAATATTTGTGTCAACGCTTTTTTACGTGATGATAAATAGCTATTAATTACTTTCTCTAAATCTGGATTGTACGCCAAATTAAAGGGTGTTTTTTCATTTAAAAGTAACAAACGTTCTTTTAATAAATCTGTAGTTAAAGCTACCGTTGTGTTATCTAAAATTTCTTTTTCATCAATCAAAAAATCTAGTGTACCTACTAATGCTGAATTTAATTTTTCTTCAATTAATAAACTATCAATGGTCATTAAATCCTCATCAGAAAAATAATCTTCTTCATTTATTTCTTTGATTGCTTTTTTATTTGCTTGAAGTGGATCGCTTTTTTTTATGATGTTATTATTTTCTTTTTGAGAAAAAATAGAAAGGCTGAAAAAAAGTAGGAATAAAAATTTGTTCATAAGTTTATATATCTAGTTCTAATGCAATTGGACAATGATCTGAGTGTTTAGCTTCTGATAAAATATAAGCTCTAGAAATTTTATCTTTTAAAGGTTGTGAAACCAAGGCATAATCTAAACGCCAACCTTTATTATTTGCTCTAGAGTTTGCTCTGTAACTCCACCAAGAATATTCTTGAGCATCAGGATTTACAAAGCGAAAACTATCTATAAATCCGCTATCGATAAATTTGCCCAACCAAGTTCTTTCTTCTGGTAAAAATCCAGATACGCCTTTCATTTTTGGATTGTGAATGTCTATTTCTTCATGACAAATATTGTAATCTCCACAGATCACTAAATTCGGAATTTCTTGTTTTAAATTATCGATGTATTCTTGAAATTCATCCATATAAGTAAACTTAAAATCTAATCTTTCAGAATTTGTTCCAGAAGGCAAATACATACTCATAATTGAAACGTTATCATAATCTACACGAAGATTTCTGCCTTCAAAATCCATCGATTCTATTCCTGTACCATATGCTATATGATTTGGTTTTTCTTTACAAAAAACGGCTACAGAAGAGTATCCCTTTTTTTGTGCAGAAAACCAATAGTGAAAAGGATAGCCTGCATTTTCAAATTCTGATAGATCTAATTGTTCTTTATGAGCCTTGGTTTCTTGAATGCAAATTACATCTGGGTTTGCAGCTTGTAACCAATCAATAAAACCTTTTTTTAAGGCCGCTCTAATTCCGTTTACGTTATAAGATATTATTTTCATTTAGACACTTTTAATTTCCCTGAAAACGGAAAAAATTCTTGTTTCAATTTTTAATCTATACTTATTGGTTCCTTTAAAAACATCCAAGTAATTTGCTTTTTTCTTCCTGTTTGTGTAAGAATTATCTTTCTTCTAGGAGATAAAATGAAAGCGATAACACTACAAATTCCTATTTTTAAAATTACGTTATCGGTTGTATATACCAAGTCAAAAAGCGACATGAAAACAATAATTAATAATGGATAAATTAACCAATACACTTTCTTAAATAATTTCATATTAAATATTCATTTCTGGGATTTCTCCATGTACAACTAAAGTTCCTTCCGTTGCATTTTTAATTTCTTCAACAGAAACTCCGGGAGCTCTTTCCAGCAAATGAAAAGCATTATTTTTCACTTCTAAAACCGCCAAATTGGTCACTACTTTTGTTACGCAACCAACACCTGTTAAAGGCAAAGAACAACGTTTTAAGATTTTAGATTCACCAGCTTTATTGGTGTGCATCATGGCTACAATAATATTTTCTGCAGAGGCAACTAAATCCATAGCACCACCCATTCCTTTGACCATTTTACCCGGAATTTTCCAGTTGGCAATATCGCCATTTTCTGAAACTTCCATGGCACCAAGAATTGTTAAATCTACATGTTTACCTCGAATCATGGCAAAACTCATTGATGAATCAAAAAAACTTGCACCAGGCATTGTTGTAATCGTTTGCTTACCAGCATTAATAATATCGGCATCTTCTTCTCCATCAAAAGGAAAAGGTCCCATTCCTAGAACCCCATTTTCACTTTGAAACTCCACTTCAAGATCGTTCGCTACATAATTTGCCACCAAAGTCGGGATTCCGATTCCCAAGTTTACGTAAAATCCGTTTTGAACTTCTTGTGCAATTCGTTTTGCAATACCTATTTTATCTAAAGCCATCACTATTGTTTTTGTCTTACCGTTCGTTGTTCAATTCTTTTTTCGTAATTTTTTCCTTGAAAAATACGCTGAACAAATATTCCTGGAATATGAATATTATTAGGATCTAACTCACCAACTTCAACCAATTCTTCTACTTCTGCAACTGTAATCGTCGCAGCTCCACACATATTTGGATTAAAATTTCTTGAAGTTCCCTTAAAAATTAAATTCCCAGCAGCATCACCTTTCCAAGCTTTTACAAAAGCAAAATCGGCTTTAAATGCAGGTTCTAACACATACATTTTACCATCAAACGCTCTAGTTTCTTTGCCTTCTGCAACTTCTGTACCAAAGCCTGCGGGTGTATAAAATGCAGGAAACCCTGCTTGCGCAGCTCTACATTTTTCTGCTAAAGTACCTTGCGGCGTTAACTCAACTTCTAATTCTCCTGATAACATTTGACGCTCAAACTCATCGTTTTCGCCAACATAAGAAGAAATCATTTTTTTTATTTGCTTATTTTGAAGCAATAAACCCAATCCAAAATCATCTACACCTGCATTGTTAGAAATACAAGTAACCTCTCTAATATTTAATTTTACAAGCTCTGAAATTGCATTTTCTGGAATACCACATAAACCAAAACCACCTAACATAAAAGTCATTCCGTTTTTTACACCTTCTAAAGCTTCTTTAACATTATTTACTTTTTTGTTTATCATTTTGGTTGTTTTTATTATTGATTTACTTGTGTTTAAAAATTTGTATCTCCACCAGAATTTGAGTTATTCTCTTCACCGCCTTTGCCTTTGCAATCTATATTAATTGATAAATTTTCTGGACTCACAAAATCTTCTTTACTAATATTTAAGGTTTTATCGGCATAACATTTTCTCATAAATATTGCCCAAGAAGGTAAAGACATTGTTGCCCCTTGACCTTTTGTTATACCTTTAAAATGCACCGCTCTTTCCTCTCCACCTGTCCAAACACCTGTTGCTAAATTTGGTACCATTCCCATAAACCAACCATCAGATTGATTTTGAGTTGTACCTGTTTTACCTGCAATAGGGTTTGTAAATAAATATGGAAAACCTGTAGCTGCTCCTCCTGCTGAAGTATATGTTGACCTTAATCTTATTCCAGAACCAGATTCTGTTACACCTTTTAATAAATTTAAAATGACATATGCAGATTCTTCGCTTAAAACCTCTTGAGTTTCTGGTACAAAATCTTTTAAAACCGTTCCGTTTTTATCTTCAATTCTTGTAATTATCATTGGGCTAACACGTAAACCTTTGTTTGCAAAAGTACTGTAAGCACTTACCATTTCTAATAATGATAAATCTACTGCACCCAGCGCAATTGCGGGATTTGCGGGTATATCAGTTTCTATTCCTGCTGCTTTTGCTAAACGCACTACATTTTCTGGTGTCACTTTATCAATCAAATTTACAGTAACCACATTTACAGAACCTGCTAAAGCATCCTTTAAAGTCATCATTCCTCCATATTTTCCATCAGAATTTTGTGGTGTCCAATCTTGAGAAACTCCGTATTTTCCTTGAGGAATTGTATATGGCGTGTTTGGCAATTCATCACAAGGCGACATTCTTAATTGATTAATTGCTGTTGCATACACAAACGGCTTAAATGTAGAACCTACTTGTCTTTTTTGCTGTGCAACTGCATCATATTTAAAATGTTTATTATCGATACCACCAACCCACGCTTTAATATGTCCTGTTTGTGGTTCAATAGATAATAATCCAGAACGTAAAAAGTACTTATAATACTTTATAGAATCCATCGGAGACATAATAGTGTCTTTATCTCCTTTCCAAGAAAAAACGGTCATTTCTGTTTTTGTCTTAAAAATTTTATCTATCTCTTTTGATGAAACTCCTGCATCCATTAAACGACGATATCTTTCTGAATTTTTCTTAGCTCTTTCAAAACTTCTTTCTATTTGATCTGTATCTAAATCGTAAAAAGGAGCCGTTTTATTTCTTTTTTGCTCATCAAAAAAATAGGTTTGTAAATTAGATATATGCTCTTTTACAGCTTCTTCTGCATACTTTTGCATTCTAGAATCTATGGTTACATAAATTTTTAAACCATCTCTAAAAATATCGTACTGTTCCCCATTTGGTTTTGGATTATTTTGAACCCAAGTACGCATTAATTTTTGCAAGTGTGCTCTAAAATAAGTTGCCAAACCAACATCATGCCTTTCTGGTGTGTAATTAAGATTTAAGGGCTGTTGCTGAAGTTTTACTTTTTCTTCTTCTGTTATAAAATCGTTTTTAGTCATCTGTAATAAAACAACATTTCTTCTTTGTTTTACTAAAGCTTCTCGTCTTAAAGGATTAAAATATGATGAGTTTTTTAACATCCCAATTAACATGGCAGATTCTGATACTACTAAGTCTTTTGGTTCTTTACCAAAATAAATTCTTGCTGCAGAACGAATACCAACTGCCTGATTTAAAAAGTCGTACTTATTTAAATACATGGCAATAATCTCTTGCTTTGTATATTGGGTTTCTAGCTTAGTTGCAACCACCCATTCTTTTACTTTTTCGAGTACTCTTTTAACTTTATTTCTAGATTTTTCTCCAGTAAACAACATTCTTGCTAACTGCTGTGTTATGGTACTTGCGCCTCCACTTCCTGGTTTTAAAACTGCTCTTGTAGTTCCTCTAAAATCGATACCAGAATGTTCATAAAAACGCTCATCTTCTGTAGCAATAAGCGCATTTACTAAATTATCTGGCAATTCACTAAACTTAATAGGTGTTCTATTTTCTTTTGCATATTTACCAATGGTAACGCCATCGGAAGAAATAACCTCTGTTGCCAAATTAGACTCCGGACTTTCTAAATCCTTAAACGTTGGTAACGCACCCAAAAAACCCCAAGATGCAAACAAAAAAGTAAATACTACAATTGTGAAGCCGCCCAAGAATATACCCCAAAACCAGATAAGGTACTTTTTAAAATTTATCGTTTGTTTTTTACTCATTTTATTTTGTTTTTTCTATACTAAAACCAACATCTTGCACTCCTTCTAAAAACGGAATTACTTTAACTTCTCCGTTTTTCCTCATTGCATGATGTATATCTAATTGATATTTCCCTACTTTTGGAAATATCTTATACTCTTTATAAAATAATTTATTTTCTTTAATTTCTGTAAATCCTCTACCTAAAAACGCTCCTGTTTCATCGGTCATTTCATATTGCAATGTATCTACCACCTTGGTTCCATTAGGGAAATTGAGCGCTGTAATGAGATACAAATTACTATAAGGATATTCATTATTATTTCTAATATTGATAAACAAATTTTTTGATGAAATAGTATCTGTTACACTAAACTCAAAAGAGATGTTTTTATTGGCTTGCCAAGAAGCATCTTGTATAGATTGGTAATCTGTAAATTCTACCATATCATTACAAGATGTAAAAAAAAGAAGTGCTATTAGATAACCGAAACTTCTATTTTTCTTGAGAATTCTCCCCATTTTTTGGCTTATTGTTTTTTCTGTTTCTATTTTTTCTTCTTGGTTTATTCGTTTTTGCTCCTTCTGCTTTTGGTTGATTCGGTTGATTTGCTACCTTCGTGTTTTCGGTTGGTTTTGATGTTGCATCAACATTTGGTTTTGCCACAGGTCTAGGTTTTCTTTTCTGAGGCTTATTTTTTGGGACATCATCTGTTGCTGTTGCATCCACATTTGCAGCTGGCCTAGGCTTTCTTTTCTGAGGTCTTTTCTT
>JANQTQ010000115.1 GCA_030731625.1 Polaribacter sp.
CAAGAAGTATATCGTTTACAAGGTGTAAAAATTAACGACAAACATTTCGAAGTTGTTGTTCGTCAAATGATGCGTAAAGTTAGAATTATTGATTCTGGAGATACCTTATTCTTAGAAAATCAATTAATTCATAAAAATGACTTTATCGAAGAAAATGATGCAATTTACGGAATGAAAGTTGTTGAAGATGATGGAGATTCTGAAAACTTAAAAGCAGGTCAAATTATTACTGCACGTCAACTAAGAGATGAAAATTCTTTATTAAGAAGAAATGACAAGAATTTAGTTACTGCAAGAGATGCTAAACCTGCAACAGCAGAACAAGTTTTACAAGGTATTACTAGAGCATCATTACAAACTAAATCGTTTATTTCTGCGGCTTCTTTCCAAGAAACTACAAAAGTATTAAACGAGGCGGCTGTTAGTGGTAAAATAGATACTTTAGAAGGATTAAAAGAGAATGTGATCGTTGGTAAGAGAATTCCTGCAGGAACAGGTATGAGAGCTTATGAGCGCATTTTAGTAGGTCCTAAAGATGAAATAGAAAAGAGTTTCTAAAATAATAACGTGTAAACGTTTAAGTGTTTAAAAGTTGAATTGTTTACTGTAATTAAAGTTATAGTATTCAATTCAACTTTTTTATTTAATGTATCCTCGAGCGCAGTCGAGAGGTTCTCATAAGGTATCGACTGCGCTCGACCTGACAAAAATTTACAAGATGGAAGAAAATCAAAATAAAGAAGGTCAATTAAATATAGAATTAGATCAAGAAATTGCAGAAGGCACGTATTCTAATTTGGCAATTATAAATCATTCTATGTCAGAATTCATTGTTGATTTTATTAATATTATGCCCGGAGTACCAAAGGCAAAGGTAAAATCTAGAATTATTTTAACTCCGCAACATGCAAAAAGATTAACAAAAGCATTATCTGATAATGTAAGGAAATTTGAACAAGCGCATGGTGAAATTAAAGATTATGAGCAACCACCAATCCCAATGAATTTTGGACCAACTGGTAAAGCTTAATTAGCTTAGATATCTTTAAAACTAAGAATAATGAAGCCGTCTCAATACCAGTTGAAACGGCTTTTTTTATATTTTTATAACGTACCCTTAAACGAGTATGTTTTCAAATATGTAAATCTCATGAAGGCCTTATAGATTTTTAGAAGCTTTCATTTAAATAAAAGTTTCTATTTTCCTTTTACTTTGTTTTAAAACATCGTAATATAAAAAATCTATAATTTCAGGTTTAGAATAAATTATTGGTCTAATAGACCAACTATGATCTCCTTTCTTTACTGAGTATAGATAATAAGATTTTCCTAATTTTTTTAATTTATCAGCGATAGCTTTAGATCCATATAGAACTAAATAGCCCTCAGATTTCTTGCTGCAATAGTGATGAGATGCCACATTATAAGGAACTATTTTATCGTTAATTCCATGAAAAAGTTGTGTAGGAATTGCGTTTTGATGTGTAATGTTTTCAATAGTTGTTACCGCTCCAGCCATACTTATGATTCCAGCAAATTTAAAATCAGATGGTAGAATTTTGTTATTGTAAACATATGCTAGGTTTAGAATAGCTTCTGCACCAGCACTAGTACCAATGAGTATAATTTTGCGAGCATCAATATTATATTTTTCTTTATGATCTATAATAAATTTAACGGCTAAACTAATGTCTTCCGATGCATCATTAAATGCATTAATTTTATCAGTAGAATTCGTAGCGCACCCAAACCCAATATTTTGCATTGTTAAACGATAAGATACAGAGGCTACAGCATAACCTCGCCCTGCCATTTGTTTTGCAAACCGCACTACATTTTTACTGTTTCTTTTTCCCCCAGAAAAACCACCACCGTGTACGTAGATTAATAGAGGTAATTCACCTTCTGCTTTTCTAGGTTTATAAAAATCAAATTTTAATTTTTTTGCATAATTAATAGTCTTGTATGTAGATGTTTTTTTAGAAACACTAAAACCTTTATCAAGATATAAAACTTGAGAATAACTTAATTTAAAACTAAATAGCAGTAGAAATAGAATACTATACTTCATAAAAAAAGACAACAAGTTTATAAGGCATTCTTTATTCTTTCATATATGCGTCTTAAATTTGCATATAAAAAAGCGTTGGTTTTAACATAATAAAATGAAATAAAACACACGCAAACTAAGAATAAAATAGCTCCAATTACACCCTGTATAGGGTTTAAATTTTTGCCAATAATAGTATTTAAACCAATACCTGTAAAACTTCCATAAATAATTATAAAATGAATTACATAAATAGAGAGTGTTTTTTGTCCGATTTTTAATATTAAAGGTTTCTTTAAATACCTCTCTAAAGAATAGAAAAAAGCAAAGTAAATTAAAACATTACCTAATCTTGTAAATAAGTAATTATAGCCAGCAGATTGTAAAAATACTTTTATGTGGGTAAGCCTATATATAAATGTTAAAATGTGAGAAGAGTAAAATATTAATATAAAACCTGTTATAAAAAAAGAGGCAATAATAATTGTTTTAAATTTTGGTTTCTTTAAGTATCCATGAAATAGAGTTGCAATAAAAGACCCAAATGCTACATAGCCAAACCATGGTATTATAGTGAAAATAGAACCGTTTGCTTTAGAAACGAAATTATTGAAAACCAATGGGATGTTTTCAAAATTTACATCAAAATATAAACGTTCAGTTAAAAAAATTATAAAACCTAAAAGTAAGTTGATAATAGAAAATAAGATTGTTTTTTTATTACATAGATAGTAAAGTGAAACAATTAATATTAAACTTAGTCCTATACATTGCAATACATCAATTACTAAAAAATAGGTATCAAAATCTCCGGTAACCCATCGTAAAAAAGGACTACGAATTAGATACCCAACAAAAATTAAAAAAAAACCTCTGATAAGTCCTTTCCTCATCCTTAAATTTGTCTCTCCTTTTTCTTTCGCTTTCAGAAGTAGGTAAGTAAAAATAAGTCCAGAGATAGTAAAAAATGTTGGAGCTGTAATACCTCTAAAATAAGACCACACAGAAAATGGGATTGAATTTAGGTCTCTATATTGTGTTGCTAATAGTGTATCTATAAAATGACCTTGCAACATCATTAATATTGCAAAAGCTCTAATAATATCAATAAAATAAAGTCTTTTTTTATTCACGTAATTTGAGATTTCTAAATTAAAATAAATAACCTTTTTAATAATGAAGTGTTTATTTATCTTTTTATCAAAAACAATAAAAATAAACTAAATTTATTTGTTTCTGATAAAATTCAATAATAAAAAGGAATTTAAATTAGATTTTTCTTGTTCTATTTATCAACCAAAAATCTGCTAAAACCAATGCTGTTAAAGCTTCTACTATTGGCACGGCTCTAGGAACCACACAAGGATCGTGTCTCCCTTTACCAGTAATTTCTGTAAGATCTCCTTCAGAATTTATTGTTTGTTGATTGGTCATAATTGTAGCAACTGGTTTAAAGGCAACCCTAAAGTAGATATCCATACCATTGCTAATTCCGCCTTGTATTCCACCAGATAAATTAGATTGAGTAGAGCCATCTGCATTAAAAATATCGTTGTGATCAGAACCTTTCATTCTTGCTCCACAAAATCCACTACCAAATTCAAAACCTTTAACGGCATTAATTGAAAGCATTGCTTTGCCTAATTCTGCATGTAATTTATTAAAAATAGGTTCTCCTAAACCCACAGGAACATTTTGTGCTACGCAGGTAATTGTACCCCCAATTGTGTCTCCAGCTTTTCTGATTTCCTGAATTTTGGCAATCATTTTTTCTGCTGAAGCTTCATCCGGACAGCGAATAATATTATTTTCTGTTTTGGAAAAATCTAAATCTTGATAAGGTTTATCAATAAAAATATCACCAACAGATGAAGTAAAAGCATTAATATTTATATGTGCAATTAGTTGTTTAGCTAAAGCACCTGCAACAACCCAGTTTGCAGTTTCGCGAGCAGAACTTCTTCCACCGCCTTTATGATCTCTAACTCCAAATTTTTTATCATAGGTAAAATCGGCATGAGAAGGTCTGTAAACATTGGTGTTATGATTGTAATCTTTACTTTTTTGATTTGTGTTTTTAATAACAAAACCAATAGAAGTACCTGTGGTTTTTCCTTCAAATATACCTGAAAGGAACTCAACAGTATCTGGTTCTTTACGTTGTGTAACTATTTTAGATTGACCAGGTTTACGTCTGTTTAATTCTTCTTGAATAGCATCAAAATCTAATTCTAATCCCGCAGGAAAACCATCTATTACTCCGCCAATTGCAGGTCCATGAGATTCACCGTAAGTTGTAACTTTCAAAAGATTTCCAAAAGAATTAAAAGACATATGTTTTAAATTATAATTTGAAGCAAATATAGTAAACAATCTACAAGAATTCATAAAAAGTAGTGTAACTAAATGATTTCTAATTTTTATTTTAATTAAATACATACTGGTAAACAGGTAGATATAAAATATTTTAAATGATATTCAAAAAAAATAAAAAATAATTTTTCTATAACGAAAAAGCGTTATATATTTGCATCCGCATTCAGGGAATACCTGATGAGACTTCTGGAGAAATGGCAGAGCGGTCGAATGCGGCAGTCTTGAAAACTGTTGACTGTAACAGGTCCGGGGGTTCGAATCCCTCT
>JANQTQ010000116.1:0-7643 GCA_030731625.1 Polaribacter sp.
GCAAAGTTTTTTTGAGAAGAAAAATCATCAAACTTTCGCTTGATGATTTTTACATTGTATTTTTCTGCCAAAATTACTGTATTATCTGTACTAAAGGAGTCTATAATAATAATCTCATCAGCAAAACTTACAGATTTAATAGCATCTTCAATATGAATTTCTTCATTTAAAGTAGGTATAATAGCAGTAATCTTTGTCATAGCTTTTTCAAATCTTATACTGCAACGTCGTATTCACGTAACGCGTCGTTTAAAGAAGTTTTTTTGTTGGTACTTTCTTTTCTTTTTCCAATAATTAATGCACACGGTACATTGTATTCTCCTGCTGCAAATTTCTTGGTATAACTACCCGGAATTACTACAGATCTTGCTGGTACAACACCTTTCATTTCGATGGGCGTATCGCCAGTTACATCAATAATTTTTGTGCTCATTGTTAATACAACATTTGCACCTAAAACAGCTTCTTTTTCTACTCTAACACCCTCAACAACAATACATCTTGAGCCAATAAAAGCGCCATCTTCTATAATTACAGGAGCCGCTTGTAATGGTTCTAAAACACCACCAATACCAACTCCGCCAGATAAATGTACATTTTTACCAATTTGTGCACAAGAACCCACTGTAGCCCAAGTATCAACCATGGTTCCTTCATCTACATACGCACCAATATTTACATAACTTGGCATTAAAATAGTTCCTGGAGCAATGTAAGCACCGTGTCTTGCTACAGCATTTGGTACAACTCTAATTCCTCTTTCTGCAAAGTTTCTTTTTAACGGAATTTTATCGTGATATTCAAAAATACCAGCTTCTAAAGTTTCCATTTTTTGAATAGGGAAATACAACACTACGGCTTTTTTAACCCACTCATTCACTTGCCATCCACCTTCTATAGGTTCTGCAACTCTTAATTCTCCTTTATCTAATAAATCAACTACCTTTCTAATCGTGTCAATCGTGTTTTGTTCTTTTAATAAATCACGGTTTTCCCAAGCTGATTCTATAACTTTTCTAATTTCTTCCATTTTAATAAATTGATTTTTGCAAATATAAATGTATCTACAAAAATGAAGAGCGAAGATACATTTTTTAAACAGATATTCTTCCTTTGTTTAAAATACCAAAGCCTTTTTATCTAACTTATTGATAATATTCTTATTAATGTATGTTGTTAAAACTATAAACTTTATTTTTGCAAAAAAAGTATATAACTTGGGAAGAATTTTAGCAATTGATTTTGGAAAAAAAAGAACAGGAATTGCAGTTACAGACGAATTGCAAATTATTGCCTCTGGTTTAACAACGGTTTCTACGGATGAAATTTTCGTGTTTTTAAAAGCATACGTTTCTAAAGAAAAAGTAGATCTTTTTATTGTTGGAAAACCAAAACAGATGGATAATACAGACAGCGAAAGTGAAGCTTTGATATTACCGTTTCTACAAAAATTATCCAAAGAAATACCACAAATAGAAGTGAAAAGAGTTGACGAGCGTTTTACGTCTAAAATGGCTTTTCAAACAATGATTGATGGCGGTTTGAAAAAAAATCAACGTAAAAATAAAGCATTGGTGGATGAAATTAGTGCTACTATTATTTTACAATCGTATCTTTATAATAAATAGTTTAACTGTTTTATTGTGTGATTTTTGAATCGTTTAAGTGTTTAAGTGCTTAAACCGTTCAAAAAAATAAAACCCGATAAAATTCGCAATTCAAAGTTGGTTATTCGTAATTCAAAATTGTACTTTTGCACCCATTAAAAAATTAAAAATGATATTACCAATTATTGCTTATGGTGATCCTGTTCTAAGAAAAGTAGGTACAGAAATAAACCAAGAGTATCCAGAATTAAAAAAACTTATTACCAATATGAAAGAAACCATGTACAATGCTTCTGGCGTTGGTTTGGCGGCTCCTCAAATTGGTCTTGCAATTCGTTTATTTATCATTGATGCTTCTCCTTTTGCGGATGATGAAGATTTAGATGAAGAAAATAGAGCTACCTTAAAAGCATTTAACCATGTTTTTATAAATGCAAAAATCATAAAAGAAGAAGGCGAAGAATGGACTTTTAACGAAGGCTGTTTAAGTATTCCTGATGTTCGTGAAGACGTATCTCGTAAACCAATAATAACTATTGAGTATCAAGACGAAGATTTCAACTCAAAAACTGCTGTTTTAGACGGATTAGCAGCGAGAGTTTTTCAGCATGAATATGACCATATTGAAGGAATTTTATTTACAGATAAACTATCTACACTTAAAAAAAGATTACTAAAAAAGAGATTAGATAACATTTCTAAAGGGAAAACGAATGCCGATTATAGAATGAATTTCCCAAACTTAAAAAAAGGTAAATAATCAAAAATTAAATCTTTTATTGCGTTACGAACATCAAAATTTATGTTGATGAATCGTAAACATTGAACATAAAAAACAACAATTTTTCAATTTTAAAAAAACATCTCGACTAAAATCAGAGATAAAATAATATAACATATATGGAATTTAATAAAATCATTTCTGTAAACGGTAAACCAGGTTTATACCAAGTAGTTTCACAATCTAAAAATGCAATTATTGTAGAATCTTTAACAGACAAAAAACGTTTGGCAATCAACTCAACTCAAAATGTTAGTTTGCTAGAAAATATTGCCATTTACACTTATGAAGAGGATGTGCCTTTATTAACGATTTTTAAATCTATGTTTGAAAAAACAGAAGGAAAAGAAGCTATTTCTCACAAAGAAAGTGCGAACAAATTAGCCGCATTTTTTGCAGAAGTTTTACCAAATTACGATGTTGAAAGAGTGTATTCTTCAAATATTAAAAAAGTAATTCAGTGGTTTAATTTATTAGTAGCATCTGGTTTAGATTTCGCTACTACAGAAGCTACAGCACCTGCAGCAGAAACTGAAAAAGAGTAGTTGAGTTTTAGGGTTTAGGGTTTAGGGTTTAGCCAAAATAAAAATTCATTAACAAAAACAATTTTTACTCAGAAACTTTGAAACTTTGCGATTCTAAATGATAACAACAAAATAAAATGAATTCAAGAAAAGAACAATTAGCGGCTTTTAACAGGTTGTTAGATATCATGGATGATCTTCGTGAGAAGTGTCCGTGGGATAAAAAACAAACCTTAGAAAGTTTACGTCATCTTACTATTGAAGAAACGTACGAATTGGCTGATGCTATTCTTGATAATGATTTACCAGAGATAAAAAATGAATTGGGCGACGTATTGTTGCACATCGTTTTTTACGCAAAAATTGGAAGCGAGAAAAAGGCTTTCGATATTGGCGATGTTGCCAATGCCATTTCTGATAAATTAATTCATAGACATCCACACATTTATGGCGATGTTGTTGTAGAAAACGAAGAAGATGTAAAACGAAATTGGGAACAATTAAAACTAAAAGAGGGTAAAAAATCTGTTTTAGAAGGTGTTCCTAAAGGTTTACCAGCGCTTGTAAAAGCAAGTAGAATTCAAGAAAAAGTAAAAGGTGTTGGTTTTGATTGGGAAAAGCCCGAACAAGTTTGGGAAAAAGTACAAGAAGAACTTGCAGAACTCAACGAAGAAGTAAAAGCGGGCAACAAAGAAAACACCGAAAAAGAATTTGGCGATGTTTTATTTTCTATGATTAATTACGCGCGTTTTATTGGCGTAAATCCAGAAAATGCTTTAGAAAAAACGAATAAAAAATTCATAAACAGATTTCAATATTTAGAACAAGCTGCCAAAAATGATGGCAAAGAATTGTCTGATATGTCTCTAGCAGAAATGGATGTGTATTGGGAAAAATCGAAAGCGTTCTATAAATAAAGTAAGCAAAATCAATTTTTACAAAACATAAAAAAATCCTTCAAGTTTTTAAGCTTGAAGGATTTTTATTTTGTGTAATTCTTTGTACTACTAATTTGTAATTTCTTCACCCATTAAAGCAAAGAATTTATCTAAATTAGGTAAAATTATTATTTTAGTTCTTCTGTTTTTAGCTCTATTCGCACTTGTAGTATTTGGCACTAAAGGCATTGTACTACCTCTACCAGCCGCAATTAACCTACTACCATCTACCTTATGTTTGCCTTCTAAAATTCTAACAATTGCAGTAGCTCTTTTTGTGCTTAAGTCCCAATTATCTTGCACATCGTCATTATTAATTGATTGAGAATCTGTATGACCTTCGATCATAACATCCATACTTTGTTCTGATTTTAGAAGATTAGCCAATCTTTCAAGAAAAGGATATGCACCACTTTTAACTCTAAAACTTGCCGTATTAAATAATAATTTATCAGCAATAGAAATCATTACTACCGTTTGTTCTATATCGATATTTATATCATCAGTTCCGTTTAAGTCTGATGAATTCAATTTATTTTTTAAGTTATAAGAAATCGCTAAATTTAAAGAATCTTTTAATGTTTTAGCTGTAGCCAAAATTGCAGGATCTACTTTAGATAAAGTTTCTCTCATACTTTTTCTTGTTTTATTAGATATCACTGCTGTTTTACCAACCATATCTAATTTAACATCATTTTCATCTTGTAATTTATCGTTATCAATTTTTAAAGAATTAATTTTCTCATAATAATTGGTAACTCTTTGTTCAATATTTGCAAATTTAGCTTCTAGCTCTTCTTTTTCGATAGTTGTTTTTTGAAGAGTACCTTTAACATCTGTAAACTGATTTTCTAAAGCAACATACTTTTTTTTAGAAACACATGATGTTGCTACTAAAATGAATGCTAAAATGGGGATGATTATTTTTTTCATTATTACTATTTTAAGATTATACTTATTTTTAATTACTATTTATAAATAAAAAAACTCCTAAAAAGGAGTTTTTATTAAAATTATTTAAGAGAGTTTAAACTACTTTTAATCGTTTCGATTTTAGCAATTGTATCTGCTTCCTTTTTACGCTCTAATGCAATTACTTCTTCTGGTGCATTTGCTACAAAACGCTCGTTAGAAAGTTTTTTAGAAATGCCAAATAAGAAACCTTGCGCTCTTTTTAATTCCCCTTCTAGTTTTTCAATTTCTGCTTCAACATCAATGTTTTCGATAGAAATTGGCACAAAATATTCATTCGATTTTACTCTAAAAGATGCGCCTTCTACTTTTTCTGAAACCGTTTTTATTGCCGATGCATTTGTTAATTTCTTGATAACCGCATCAAATTCTTTGGTGTTGTTTTCATTATCAACCACAAACAATTCAACAGCATCCTTAAAAGGAATATTTTTATCTTTTCTGATGGTTCTAATTCCTGATACTACATCTGTTGCAAAATCAAAATCACTAATAATTTGCGAATCGAAATCTTTTATTACTGGATATTTAGCAATCACCAACGCTTCTTCTGGAGTTCTATCTGCAATATATTGCCAAATTTCTTCCGATAAAAATGGCATAAAAGGATGCAATACTTTTAAATTATTTTCTAAAACTTCAATAATTGCATCAAAAGTTATTTTATCAATTGGTTGTTGATATGCTGGTTTTACAATTTCTAATAACCAAGAAGAAAAATCGTCATTTATCAGTTTATAAATTGCCATTAAAGCATCCGATAAACGGTATTTAGAAAAATGATCTTCTATTTCTGCTAATGTTTTTTGAAACTTAGCATCGTACCAAGTTAAACCAATTTTTGCCGTTTCTGGTTGTGGTAAAGTTGCATCAACTTCCCAACCTTTTATCAAACGGAAAGCGTTCCAAATTTTATTTGCAAACCCTTTTCCTTGCTGACATAAATCTTCATCAAACATTAAATCGTTTCCGGCTGCAGAACTTAAAAGTAAACCTACTCTAACTCCATCAGCTCCATAATCGTCAATTAATTTTAATGCATCTGGCGAGTTTCCTAAAGATTTAGACATTTTACGTCTTTGTTTATCTCTCACTAAACCTGTTAAATACACATTATTAAAAGGTCTTTCTCCTTTATATTCATACCCAGCAACAATCATTCTTGCCACCCAGAAAAATAAAATATCTGGTCCGGTTACTAAATCGTTTGTTGGATAATAGTATTTAATTTCTTCGTTTTCTGGATTACGAATTCCGTCAAAAACAGACATTGGCCACAACCAAGAAGAAAACCAAGTATCTAAAGCATCTTCATCTTGACGTAAATCTTCAATTTTAAAAGACTTATCGACTGCGCTCGAAGAGACCGCTAATTCATAAGCTTTTTCTCTAGTCTCAGCTACAACAAAATCTTCTTTTCCGTCTCCATAATAAAACGCAGGAATTTGTTGTCCCCACCAAAGCTGACGAGAAATATTCCAATCGCGAACATTTTCCATCCAATGACGGTAGGTGTTTTCGAATTTCTTTGGATATAAATTGATTTCTGCATCTTCACCTAAAACAGCATCAATAGCAGGTTTTGCTAAATCTTCCATCTTTAAAAACCACTGATCTGATAATCTTGGTTCTATAACTGCTTTTGTTCTTTCTGATGTTCCTACTTTATTGGTATGAACTTCCGTTTTTACTAAAATCCCTTTTTCTTCTAATTCTTTCGCAATTTCTTTACGAACAACAAAACGGTCTTTTCCTTGATAATGTAATCCGAAGGAATTTAAAGAAGCATCCTCATTAAAAATATCAATAACTTCTAAATTGTGCTTATCTCCTAAATTTTTATCATTTTCATCGTGTGCTGGCGTTACTTTTAAACAACCTGTACCAAATTCTAAATCAACATATTCATCCTCAATAATAGGAATTACTCTATTACATAAAGGTACAATTGCTTTCTTCCCTTTTAAATGTGTAAAACGTTCATCATTTGGGTTGATACAAATTGCCGTATCTCCAAAAATAGTTTCTGGTCTTGTAGTTGCAATCGTTAACGTATCAGAAGAACCTTCAATTTTATATTTTAAATAATATAAATTCCCTTGTCTTTCTTCGTGAATTACTTCTTCATCAGAAAGTGTCGTTTTAGCTTCTGGATCCCAGTTTACCATTCTGTAACCTCTGTAAATTAAACCTTTGTTGTATAAATCAACAAAAACTTTAATGACAGATTCAGACATTTCTGGATCCATTGTAAACGCCGTTCTTTCCCAATCGCAAGAAGCTCCTAGTTTTTTTAATTGTTCTAAGATTATTCCTCCGTATTCATCTTTCCAATCAAAAGCATGTTGTAAGAATTCTTCACGTGTTAAATCGCTTTTATTAATTCCTTGTTCTTTTAATTTGGCAACCACTTTTGCTTCTGTTGCAATTGATGCATGATCTGTACCTGGCACCCAACAAGCGTTTTTACCTAATAAACGCGCACGTCTAATTAATACATCTTGAATTGTATTATTTAACATATGACCCATGTGCAAAACCCCAGTTACGTTTGGCGGCGGAATTACAATGGTATAAGGTTCTCTTTCGTCTGGTGTTGAATGAAAATAATTATTTTTCATCCAGTACTCATACCACTTATCTTCTACTTGGCTTGCATCATATTTAGATGGAATTGTCATACTTTGGAATAGTTTTTGAAATATAGTTCGCAAAAATACGAAACTCTATTTTGTAGAGAAAATTAGTAGTTGATTATTTTAAATCAAAAAAAAAATTTTATTTTTTCAAAAAATATAAAACCATTAAAAATTTTGTTGCA
>JANQTQ010000116.1:7653-8379 GCA_030731625.1 Polaribacter sp.
ATTCATAATTTCATTTTCTATGAATGCTCAAGAGTTTAAGTTTGAAACCGAAACCATAGATTACGGAAAAATAAATAAAGGAGCAGAAGGCGAAAGAGTTTTTGTTTTTAAGAATACTGGTAATCAACCATTAATCATTAAAAACATTCAATCTTCTTGTGGTTGTACCATTCCTAAAAAGCCAGAAAAACCAATTATGCCAGGTGAAAAAGGCGAAATAAAAGTTTCTTATGACACGAATAGAGTTGGTGGTTTTTCTAAGTCTATTACTATTTTCTCGAATGCAACAGAAGCAACTAAAGTTATTAGAATTAAAGGTATTGTTGCAGAAGGCGTTACTTTAGAAAAGGAAAAAAGTATGATTTCTAACTAGTTTTGTTCTTTTTTTCTAAAGGATATTAATATTATACTCATAAGTATAGTGTTCAAACTTGTATTTATGAGTAATAAATGAATCCATTTAAATTTATTTAGTTGATTCGTAAAGATTTATTTGCTGTGTGTGTTGAGGACAGGCTTTTTAGTTCGTTTTATGATTCTTATTAAATTCGGAATAATTGAAATGATTACACTTATTCCTAGAATCATTCCGTAATTTATATCATTCCAATTTAATTTTCTAATTCCGTCATTACAAGCAGTGCATTCTATAATATTCATGTTTGCGTCAACTCCTGAAATTCCGATTAATATTATTACAAAAATTAAAATGCTTAAAATTCCGTT
>JANQTQ010000116.1:8389-18356 GCA_030731625.1 Polaribacter sp.
TTCAACATTTGAATATGTTCTTGATTGAGATTTTCAAGCGTCAAAATCAGCAATCCAATTCCGAAAGTGATAAAATAAAGTTTGTTTGAAAAAATATAAAAATTCTTTCCTACGAATTTAATTTTATTAGATGTTGACCATTTATAAATATCTTGAATTATTTCACGAAAAAAAGATTCAGAATAGTATGCGATTACAATTCCGATTATAAATGAGAAAATACCAAATGTTATCTTTTTTTTCAATTTGAGTGAGTTTTTCAGCTTGCGTGCAACCTCTTTTAAACCTAACTTTTTAAGCCTCTTTATCTTTTTGTCTTTTTAAGTAAATATTATAAACTAAGCCAATTAAGATTAAAAAGATGCCGAGTAAAGTCCAAAGATTATAAATTTCGTTAAACCAAGTTGCACCTATTATAATCATAAAAATTACCTCTAAATACTTTAAAGGTGCAATTACATTTGTTTCATGTAACTGAAAAGCTTTGGTCATATATAATTGACCAACGTAACCAAAAACACCTAAACTAAGCAATAGAAACCACTCATTTACGTTAGGATTTCGCCAATTATTGATTGACATTAATCCTCCAAAAACAAAAGCCATTACCATAAAATAATTAATAATAACCAACGGATTTTCTTTATCGCCAATTTTACGGATAATTATAAAAATGAAACCCAAAGAAATCGCAGAGCAAAAAGCAAATAAAAGTCCGATTGAATTTACTTCCACTCCAAAACCTTTAATAATTAAAACGCCCGCAAACGCAACAATAAAAAGCAACCATTGAATTAATTTAATTTTTTCTTTCAAAAAAATTAACGCAAAAATAGCGGCAAAAATGGGTGAAGTATATCTTAATGAAACTGCTGTACCAATAGCAATGTAATTTAAAGACTGAAAAAAGCAGGTTAAAGAAATTACACCAGCAATACCTCTTAGTGCTAATAATTTTTTATGAGTTCCTAAAATTGGAATTTTATACTTTAAGATTAAAGGAATTGTAAAAGCTAAAGTACCAATAGATCTAAAAAAAACGATTTGATATACATTAAATACATTTAGATATTTTACCACAGTATTCATCAGCGAAAATGCTAGAACACTAAATATCATATAAAAAATTGCCTTATTTTGTTTCATAAAAAAAAATTAAATAAAAAACTCGAAGTTAAATTAACTCCGAGTTTTTTTTTGTTTTGAATAGTAAACTTATAACTATTTTCTAACAGATTTTACAATTGCTAAAGCAGCTTTTACGTCTTGCTCTAATTTTGCATAATCTTTGTTCGCTATAATTTCTTTTGAAATTAATTGAGACCCCATTCCAACGCAAGTTACACCAGCATCAAACCATCCTTTTAAGTTTTCTACCGTTGGAGAAACTCCACCAGTTGGCATAACACTTGTCCAAGGTTGTGGGCCTTTAATTCCTTTTACAAATTGAGGACCATAAATATCACCAGGAAATAATTTTACTATTTCACATCCTAATTCTTCTGCTCTTGCTATTTCTGTAAGAGTACCACAACCAGGAGACCATAATACTTTTTTACGATTACAAGCAATTGCAATATCTTCTCTTAAAACAGGAGTTACAATAAAGTTTGCACCTAATGCCATATATAATGAAGCTGCAGCTCCGTCTGTAACAGAACCAACACCCATGATCATTCCTGGTAATTCTTTAATTGCATATTTAGTTAATTCGCCAAAAACCTCATGAGCGAAATCTCCACGTGCTGTAAACTCCATTAAACGAGCTCCACCATCATAACATGCTTTTAATACATTTTTACTTAATTCTAAATCATTACTAAAAAATAAAGGAATCATTCCTGTATCTTTCATTGCTTGTGCTACTTCTATTCTTGAAAATTGTGCCATTTTAAAAATGTTTAATTGTTAAATTGTGTATTTGTTTCACTGAAAGATAAAACAATCGATTTAATATAATCGTTTAATCCCAGTTTAATATTTTTTTGAAATCGTATGCTTCTGGATTTGGTAAGTATTTTTTTGCATCTTCATAATCCTTTTCTTTGATATAAAAAAGGTTGTTGATGAATAACTGTGCCATATCTGAATTAATATCTACTAATCTTGGCGGAATTTTACCTTCATTATCTTCAAAATCTTTTAAATATAATGGCATAATATCTCCACGAGAATTTGCACTTACAATACAACCAGAAATCCCTTGGTCAAATAATTTTTTTACACCAATGCCTAATAAAGTACATAATGTTAAATCGAATGCAATTGGTTTACAACATCTTAATTCATACCCCAATTCTACGGGTCTAGATTTAATATCTAAACCAAGTTCTTTTAATTTAAGTTGTAATAAATAATTAAATATATGAGATTTACTAACATTTCCTAATTCAGGATGTCCATGATCATCATAGGTAAAATTTATGCCAGAGTTAATGATTTCTTCTTCTTCCATGAAGTGAAAAACACCTTCACTAACCAAAGCTACTCCGTATTCTATACCTTGAATTTTACATTTAATGATTGAAGAAACAATCATATTAATGATTTTTTCGAAAGTGATGTTTGTTTTATCAAACATTTCTGGAATAATCATCATTTGGTAATGACAAGCAGATGCAATTCCAAAAGCTAAATGCCCTGCAGAACGCCCCATAGCTGCAACAACAAACCAGTTTTCACTAGTTCTTGCATCCTCATAAACTGTGTTACCAATTCGAACTCCTTCATCCTTTGCTGTATGAAAACCAAAAGTTGGGTTTCTATCTGGTAATGGTAAATCGTTATCAATAGTTTTAGGAACATGAACATGCTTCACATCTAAATTCTGACTGTTTACATATTTAGTTAATCTATTTGCAGTAGAAGCAGTATCGTCTCCACCAATAGTTACCAATAATTTTACATTATGTTTTTTAAAAAAATCGGCTTTAAAATCACTATCTTTTGGTTTAAACCTACTCATAATTAAAGTAGAGCCACCAAGGCTAAAAATACGATCTGCACGATGAAAATCAAAAAACACTATAGATGGATCATCTGAAAGCAACCCTTTATAACCATGATGTACACCAATAACATCATAACCATCTTTTAAGAAAGTTTTGGCTAAAGTACTTATTACTGTATTAATACCTGGTGCTGGACCGCCACCACACATTATTGCAATAGATTTTTTCATAAACTATTTAGGCTTTTAAAGTTTTGATAAGGTTAATTAGACTTTGTAAAACCTACAAGTTCTGTAAAGAAAACTTTCTACACATTACCTTGTAGGTTATTATATTTAACTTTTAAAAAGTTATATTATCTAGCAACTCTACCAGAAGCATCACCACCCATTAACTTGTTAACTTCCTCAACAGTTGCTAAGTTAGCATCACCTTTAATAGTATGTTTTAAACAAGATGCTGCAACAGCAAAATCTAAAGCATTTTGATCATTATCTGGGTATGTTAATAATCCGTAAATTAAACCTCCCATAAAAGAATCTCCACCACCTACTCTATCTACGATATCTGTAATTTGGTATTGACGCGTTTCTAACATTTTTGTTCCATCATATAAAACTCCAGCCCAAGTATTGTGAGATGCAGAAATAGATCCTCTTAAAGTAGTAATTACTTTTTTAGCTCTTGGAAATTTAGCCATCATTTGCTGACAAACATTTAAAAATGCTTCTGCTTTAACATCATGACCATGAGTTTGAACTGCTGCTCCATCTGGTTTGATACCAAAATGCATTTCAGCATCTTCTTCATTTCCTAAAATAACATCACAGTAAGAAGTTAATTCTGTCATAATAGCTTCACGATCTCCACCATATTTCCAAAGTTTAGCTCTATAATTTAAATCTGTAGAAATGGTAACCCCTAATCTACTAGCAGCTTTTACAGCTTCTAAACAAACATCTGCAGAACTTTGAGAAATTGCTGGTGTAATCCCTGTCCAATGAAACCACTCAACACCTTTAAAAACTTCATCCCAATCAATCATTCCAGATTGGATTGTAGACATTGAAGAATGTGCTCTATCATAAACCACTTTAGAACCTCTAGATACTGCTCCTGTTTCTAAGAAATAGATCCCTAAACGCTCACCACCCCAAACAATTTTGTCTACATTAACTCCTCTTTTACGCATTTCCATCATTGCACACTCACCAATGTCATTTTTTGGTAAACGAGTTACGAAATCTGTTGAAATACCATAATTTGCTAATGATACAGCTACGTTAGATTCTCCACCACCATAAACAACATCAAAACTGTTTGCTTGTGAAAATCTTAAAAATCCTTCAGGAGCTAATCTTAACATGATTTCTCCAAATGTTACTACTCTACTCATTTTATTTTAATTTAATAGTTAAACTGGTTAAACGTTTAAGCAGATTTACAAAAAATAAGTCTTAGAAGAATTATTTATCTGATAATTATGATATTTATTAAATACCGCATATATTTGCTTAAACGATTAAACAAATATATAAAAAATTTATTATCAAAAAAAAATCTACCATAAAAGATATTGCAAATGTTTTAAACATTTCATCTGCAGCTGTTTCTAAAGCGTTACATAACGATTCTAGAATAAGCGAAAAAACTAAAACGGCGGTAAGACAAGTTGCTATAAACTTAAATTATCAGCCAAATCATTTGGCTAGTGCTTTACGCAGTGGTAAAAGCAATTTAGTAGGTGTGATTATTCCTAAAACAAACAGTAACTTTTTTTCATCTGTAATAGAAAATATTGAACAAGTTTTAAATAAAGAAGGTTATAATATTATTATTACACAATCTAATGAATCTTTTAAAAAAGAATGCGACAGTATTAATACTTTATTGTTTACACAAGTTGATGGAATTATAGCTTCTATGGCAAATGAAACGACTGATTTAGAATATTATGAAAAAATAAAACAAAAAGGAATTCCTTTGATTTTGTTTGATAGAGGTGAAAATGATTTAAATGTTGATTATATTGGAATTGATGATTACAATAGTAGCCATTTAATTGTAGAACACTTGGTAAATCAAGGATGTAAAAGAATTGCGCATATTGGTGGTTATAAACGTACAAGAATTTTTAACAATAGAATAAAAGGTTATGTAGATGCATTAAAGAAATTTAATTTACCTCTTGATGAAGAACTATTAATAGAAAGCAACCTAACTATTGAAGATGGTAGAGCTAAGATGCAACAACTTTTAAATCTTAAAAACAAACCAGATGCTGTTTATGTAGCCGGCGATTATGCTGCCCTAGGTGCGCAACAAGTTTTGTTAGAAAATAACATAAAAATACCGCAAGAAATTGCTTTGGTTGGTTTTGGAAACGAACCTTTTACATCTATGCTTACTCCTAGTATTAGTAGTATTGATCAGCATAGTGATTTAATTGGTAAAAAAGCAGCTGAAGCCTTTTTAATGCACGCAAAAAATAACGATTTTAAACAATCTCTTAATAAAATAATTTTAAATGCTAAATTGATTATTAGAGATTCATCAAACAAAAAAAACCAGTGAACATAAATTCACTGGTTTAAAAGTATTTTATTTAAGGTACTAACACCTTATATATTACATTACAAATAATCTACGAGCACTCATCATTTCTGCAACTCTTTCTGCAATATTTTCTAATGCAGTTTCATTGGCAGCATTAATAATTGCCTCATCAATAAAATTAACAATAGTAGCCATATCTTCTACTTTTAGGCCACGAGTTGTAATTGCAGCAGTTCCAATACGGATTCCAGAAGTTATAAATGGAGATTTATCATCAAAAGGAACCATGTTTTTATTTACAGTAATATCTGCTTTTCCAAGAGCAATTTCTGCATCTTTTCCAGAAATATTTTTATTACGTAAATCAATTAACATACAGTGATTATCCGTTCCTCCAGAAATAATATGATATCCTTTTGCTACAAATTCTTTTGCCATTGCAGCAGCATTTTCTTTCACTTGAATTTGATATTCTAAAAACTCATCTGTTAAAGCTTCACCAAAAGCAATCGCTTTAGCAGCTATAACGTGCTCTAAAGGTCCTCCTTGATTTCCAGGAAAAACAGCAGAATTTAATAAAGTAGACATCATTTTAGGAGTTCCGTTTTTTAAAGTTTCTCCAAAAGGATTCTCAAAATCTTTACCAATCATTATGATTCCTCCTCTTGGTCCACGCAACGTTTTGTGAGTTGTACTTGTAACAATATGACAATGAGGTAATGGGTCATTTAAAATTCCCTTAGCAATTAAACCTGCAGGATGAGAAATATCTGCCATTAAAATAGCACCAACAGCATCCGCTATTTCTCTAAATTTTGCAAAATCCATATCTCTAGAATATGCAGATGCACCAGCGATAATTAATTTTGGTTTATGTTCTTTAGCTTGTTGCTCTAAATGATTATAATCTATTCTACCAGTTTCTTTATCTACACCATAAAAAACTGGATTGTATAATTTTCCCGAAAAATTTACAGGAGAACCGTGTGTTAAATGACCACCATGAGACAAATCGAACCCTAAAATAGTATCTCCTGGTTTTAAACAAGCAGCAAAAACAGCTGTGTTTGCTTGAGAACCAGAATGCGGCTGAACATTTACATACTCTGCACCAAACAATTCTTTTGCTCTATCAATTGCAATTTGCTCTATAATATCTACAATTTCGCAACCTCCATAATATCTTTTTCCTGGATATCCTTCAGCGTATTTATTGGTTAAAATAGAACCTTGAGCTCTCATTACTTGATCGCTTACAAAATTTTCTGAAGCTATTAACTCTAATCCGTTTAATTGTCTTTCTTTTTCCTCTTCAATAAGGTCAAAAATTTGATTATCTAAATGCATTTTTATGATTTTAATGGAATTACCAAAAGTAACAAAAAACAATTCTTCATAGAACAAGTTTAGTTACTTTTTTGTTTCGTTTTATACATTATTATGTATTTTAAAATAAAGTCTTGTTAAAAATATATTTTTCATGTTTATTTTGTTTTAAAATGATAAAAATTTATGTAGGTTTGAGGAAATTAAAAAATTCATAACGATGATTATAACAGCAAATAATCCTAATAGAAAATCTTGGCTAAAAGTAAAGGAAGATTCAGATTTTCCAATTCAAAATATTCCTTTTGGTGTTTTTATAACTAGAGACGATATTATTACTATTGGTAGTAGAATAGGAGATTTTGCTATAGATTTAGGAGCTTTTCATCAATTAGGCTATTTTGAAGGAATTCCCTTAACTGATGATATTTTTTTACAAGACAATTTAAATGATTTTATTGCGGATGGGCGTAAAACATGGAGATTGGTAAGAAACAGAATTGCAGAAATTTTTGATGTAAAAAATGGTAAATTACGCGATAATGCTGTTCATAAAGAAAAAATAATCTTTAGAATGGATGAAGTAGAAATGTTATTACCTGTTGCTGTAGGTGATTACACAGACTTTTATGCAAGTAAAGAACACGCTACAAATGTAGGTTCATTATTTAGAGATCCAGAGAATGCTTTATTACCAAATTGGTTGCATTTACCCGTTGGTTATCACGGAAGAAGTTCTTCTATTGTTCCTTCTGGAACGAAAATAAGAAGACCTTACGGACAAACAAAACCTTTAGAAGGAAATACTACTCCAGAATTTGGGCCAACAAAATTATTAGATTTCGAATTAGAAATGGCATTTATTACTACCGATGCAAATGTTTTAGGAGAAAGAATACCGATTGAAGAAACCGATGAATATATTTTTGGCTTGGTACAACTTAATGACTGGTCTGCAAGAGATATTCAAGCTTGGGAATATGTTCCTTTAGGCCCTTTCTTAGGGAAAAATTTTGCCTCAACAATATCTCCTTGGATTGTTACTTTAGATGCTTTAGAGCCTTTTAGAGTAGAAGGTCCTAAACAAGTACACGAGCCTTTACCTTATTTAAAACAAAAAAAGAAAGGTAGTTATGATATTCATTTACAAGTTGGAATAAAACCAGAAAACGGTGTAGAAACTGTGGTTGCTAAATCTAATTTTAAATATATGTATTGGACAATGGCACAACAATTAGCGCATCATACCGTAAATGGTTGTCCTGTAGAATCTGGAGATTTAATGGGGTCTGGCACAATATCTGGGCCTACAAAAGATAGTTATGGTTCTATGTTAGAATTAACTTGGAAAGGAGAAAACCCTATAAAATTAAAAGACGGTTCTACTCGTAAATTTATAAACGACAATGATACCGTAATTATGCGAGCACATTGTAAAAATAGCAAAGTAAGAATTGGCTTTGGCGAATGTCTTGGTACAATTTTGCCAGCTAAATAATAAAAAATATTTTCAAATATTTAAAACCTTGCATTTCTATGTAAGGTTTTTTTTATATAATTTTGTAGTTAATTATTGGTTACTTTTGCAAACCAATTAAAAGGTAAAAATGATAAAAAATATTGAAAATATAGAGCTTCATTATTTAACCTTAGATGATTATAAAGAGTTAAAAGAAGCGATGATATAGGTATATGCAAGTATGCCAGATTCTTATTGGAGAGAAAATCAAATTAAATCTTTAATCGATAAATTTCCAGAAGGACAAGTAGTTATAAAAATTAATGGGGATTTAGCAGGTTGCGCACTTTCTATAATTTTAGATTATGATAAATTTGATGACGAACATACATACGAAGATATAACAGGTAACTTTACATTTAATACACACGATGTAGAAGGAGATATTTTATACGGTATTGATGTTTTTATCAAAAAAGAATACAGAGGATTAAGACTTGGTAGAAGACTGTATGATTACAGAAAAGAATTAGCAGAAAAACTAAATTTAAGAGGTATCGCTTTTGGAGGTAGAATACCAAATTACCATAAATATGCTGCTACTCTATCGCCTACACAATATATAGAAAAAGTAAAACGTAAAGAAATTCATGATCCTGTTTTAAACTTTCAGATTTCAAATGATTTTCATCCATCTAAAATATTAAATGGTTATTTAGAAGGTGATGGAAATTCAGGAGAATTTGCAGTTTTGTTAGAATGGGATAATATTTATTATCAAAAAAAATCGAAGAAAGCCGCTACTAAAAAAACTGTAGTTCGTTTAGGTTTAATTCAATGGCAAATGCGTTTGTACAAAGATTTAGATGAATTAATGGAGCAAGCAGAATTTTTTGTGGATTCTGTTTCTGCTTATCGTGCAGACTTTGCCTTATTTCCAGAGTTTTTTAACGCGCCTTTAATGGCAGATTATAATCATCTTCCAGAATCGAAAGCAATTAGAGAATTAGCAAAATATACCCCAAAAATTGTTCAAAAATTTTCTGAACTAGCTATTAGTTATAATATAAATATTATAACTGGTAGTATGCCAGAAATTAAAGATGAATTGTTATATAACGTTGGTTATATATGTAAAAGAGATGGTACTAAAGAACGATACGAAAAGTTACATGTTACACCAGATGAAGCTAAAATTTGGGGAATGCAGGGTGGAAATGAATTAAGAACTTTTGATACAGATTGTGGTAAAATTGGAGTTTTAATTTGTTATGATTCTGAGTTTCCAGAATTAAGTAGATTATTGGCTGATGAAGGAATGGATATTTTATTTGTACCGTTTTTAACGGATACTCAAACTGGGTATTCTAGAGTTCGCCATTGTGCTCAAGCAAGAGCTATTGAAAACGAATGTTATGTTGCAATTGCAGGTAGTGTTGGTAATTTACCAAAAGTAAACAACATGGACATTCAATATGCACAAGCAGCTGTATTTACACCTTCTGATTTTGCTTTTCCAAGTAACGGAATAAAAGCTGAAGCAACACCAAATACGGAAATGACTTTAATTGTTGATGTCGATATGAATTTATTAAAAGAATTACATGAGCATGGAAGTGTAAACACCATGAAAGACAGAAGAACAGATTTATACCAACTGAAAAAACTGAAATAA
>JANQTQ010000117.1 GCA_030731625.1 Polaribacter sp.
TTTCATGTTGTAATTTAATTCGCCAGATGTTAATGCTAAAGGTGTTTTTAATTCGAATTTTTTTGTAAAAATAGTATCAATTTTTTCATCCTTCACCAAATCTATAGCAGAAAGTGTAGCATTGCTAAAAGGAGTATCAGTTAGTAAATTACTCGTAAAAAATTGTTGTTTGTATGCAACCCAATCTAAATCATTTACATTGTCTTCTGTATCCGCCTTAAAGTAATCTACATCATCATCAGACTTATAATAGTACTCTGTATACATGGTGTTTTCTGTCTTTATACTTTTTTCATGGCTATAACCTGTTAAAGACCAATTTAAATTAATGGTATTAGACGAGTTTATAATAGTACTTAAGCCTTGGGAACGTATAGAAAAATCAACCATATATTTCTTTGGTTTCATTTCATATCTGTACTCTAAATATTGAGATTCAGAAACTTTTAACTTCATAGACAATACTTGATTGTCTCCATTTTTAGTAAGTGCAGGTTCAAAAAATAAATCTTGTGTGTTTAAAATTCTGTTGTCTGTTGTTCCAAAATTGATATTAAAAGACGAGTTATTATCCTTTATCATATATAAAGGAAGCGAATCATGTGTTTTATAATTTTTGATTAAAGCCTCAACAATTTGTCCACCTTTATTATCAATCGTTAATTTCACTAAATTATTTTCTAAAACAGAAGTACCTTCAGCGCCATTAATCGCACTTAAAGCAAAAGCACCTAATTTATTTTTGTATGCTAATTGTTGCAGAGAATCGTTTTCAAAAACAGGCGTTTCTGGTTTAACTGTAGCTTTAGTTGTATTGTTTTTTGTAGTATCTGTTACAACTTGTTCTGTAGTGATTTCTTCGGGGTCAATTTTAGGTTGATTTGTGTTAAAATACCAAAGCATAATTCCTCCTAGAAGAATCATTCCTATAAAAGAATTAAAATCGAATTTTTTTTGTTCCATGTGTAAATTTAAAATGTCATTTTGTCAATTTTTATTTTCATTATTGATGAAAAACCGACAAATGTAGCAAAAGTGTATTGTTTTTAGCAGATTTTACTACTGTTATTGTTGATCGACTTAATAAGTCAAATAGTATTCCCTTTTTAAAATTTTAAATAATTTGCTTTAATCTTTAGACTGTTTTAGAGCTGCTTTAATAAAAGCCACAAATAAAGGATGCGGTTTTAACACCGTACTTTTATATTCTGGATGATATTGTACCCCAACAAACCATGGATGTTTAGGGATTTCTACAACTTCTACCAATCCTGTTTTTGGATTTGTACCCGTTGCAATCATTCCTTTTAATTCAATTTGTTGTAAATATTCGTTGTTAAACTCATATCTATGTCTGTGACGTTCGCTAATGTTTTCTGTTTGATAAGCTTCGTATGCTAATGAGTTTTTTACAAGTTTACAATCCCAAGCACCTAATCGCATGGTTCCGCCTTTTTCTGTAACGTCTTCTTGACTTTGCATTAAGTTGATCACAGGGTTTCTACAATCGCTTTTCATTTCTGTAGAAAAAGCATCAACAAGACCAAGTACATTTTTAGCAAATTCAATAACAGCCATTTGCATTCCTAAACAAATTCCGAAAAACGGAATGTTATTTTCTCTTGCATATTGTACCGCTTTAATTTTACCATCAATTCCTCTATCACCAAAACCTGGCGCAACTAAAATACCATTAACACCTTTTAGATGTTCCTCAAAATTATCAGGAGTTAAACTTTCAGAATGAATCCATCTAACATTTACTTTTGTTTCATGAGATGAACCAGCGTGAATAAATGCTTCTGTAATAGATTTATAAGAATCTTGAAGTTCAATATATTTACCAATTAAAGCAATTTCTACTTGGTGTTTTGGATTTTTATGCTTCTGTAAAAAGTTATTCCAAGTTAATAATTTAGGCTCTTGCTTAGATGTTAATTTTAATTTCTTTAAAACCACTTTATCTAAACCTTCTGCTAACATTAAATTAGGAACATCATAAATAGTTTCTGCATCAATAGACTGAATCACATCTTCTTGCTTCACATTACAAAAAAGTGCAAGTTTTCGTTTTATATCATCAGAAATTTCGTGCTCAGTTCTACACACTAAAATATCTGGACTTACCCCACTTTGCATTAACATTTTTACAGAGTGCTGCGTAGGTTTTGTTTTTAATTCACCTGCTGCGGCTAAATAAGGTACTAGCGTTAAATGAATAACAATAGCATTTTCCTCACCTTTTTCCCAAAGCATTTGTCTTACAGATTCTACATAAGGCAACGATTCTATATCACCAACTGTTCCTCCAATTTCGGTAATGACAATGTCATAATTGCCTGTTTCACCTAAAATTTGAATTCTGTTTTTAATTTCATCCGTAATATGCGGAATAACTTGAACTGTTTTTCCTAAAAATTCTCCTTTTCTTTCCTTATTAATTACAGATTGATAAATTCTACCCGTAGTAACATTGTTGGCTTGACTAGTTGGAATGTTTAAAAAACGCTCATAATGACCTAAGTCTAAATCGGTTTCTGCACCATCATCAGTAACATAGCATTCCCCATGTTCATAAGGGTTTAAGGTACCTGGGTCTATATTGATATATGGATCTAATTTTTGAATCGTAACAGTAAAGCCTCTTTCTTGTAGTAGTTTAGCTAAAGAAGCTGCGATAATTCCTTTTCCTAAGGATGATGTTACGCCTCCAGTTACAAAAACGTATTTTGTAGTATGCATGGTTATTTTAGGTTTGCGCAAAAGTACTAACTCTCGTTTTTATCACAAATAAAAAAGTGTAAAACATTTAAAAAATTCGTAATTTTATCTTTGGAAAAAATATTTTAATTTTTTTTCAAATAGTATTTGTCTAAAATAAAAACTGTTGTATATTTGCAAACGCTTTTAACGACGTGAAAAGTTAAGCGATAAAATAATAAAGAAGATTTTTAAAAATACAAATAATGCCAAAAAGAACGTACCAACCATCAAAGAGAAAGAGAAGAAACAAACATGGTTTCATGGAAAGAATGGCTTCTGCTAATGGTAGAAAAGTATTAGCTCGTAGAAGAGCAAAAGGAAGAAAGAAAATTTCTGTTTCTTCAGAAACTAGACATAAAAAATAAATGATTAACAAATGTTAATACATAAGGGTGTTACTTTTTTTAAAGTAACACCTTTTTTTATACCTAATAACTAATTATTTTTACAAACTAATAACACACAACTATTTACCATGCCAAAAAGAAAAGACCTCAATTCTGTTTTAATTATCGGATCTGGACCAATTGTAATTGGCCAAGCATGTGAATTTGATTATGCTGGCTCACAATCGCTACGTTCGTTAAGAGAAGACGGGATAGAAACTATCTTAATTAATTCGAATCCTGCAACAATTATGACTGACCCATCTATGGCAGATCATGTTTATTTGTTGCCTTTAACCACAAAATCAATCATTCAAATTTTAAAAGAGCATCCTCAAATCGATGCAGTTTTACCAACAATGGGTGGGCAAACAGCTTTAAATTTATGTATTGAAGCAGATACAAAAGGAATTTGGAAAGATTTTAATGTAAAATTAATTGGTGTTGATATTGATGCTATTAATATTACAGAAGATAGAGAGCTTTTTAGAGAATTAATGTTAAAGATTGATGTGCCTATGGCGCCTCAAGCAACAGCAACATCATTTTTAAAAGGTAAAGAAATTGCACAAGAATTTGGTTTTCCATTGGTAATTCGTTCTTCATTTACTTTAGGTGGTGCAGGAGCTTCAATTGTGTATAAATCAGAAGATTTTGATGAACTTTTAAGTAGAGGTTTAGAGTCGTCACCAATTCATGAGGTGATGATTGATAAAGCAATGATGGGCTGGAAAGAGTATGAATTAGAGTTGCTTAGAGATAATAATGATAACGTTGTTATTATTTGTTCTATCGAGAATATGGATCCAATGGGGATACATACTGGAGATTCTATTACCGTTGCGCCAGCAATGACTCTTTCTGATAAAACTTATCAGAAAATGAGAGATATGGCAATTCATATGATGCGTTCTATTGGTGATTTTGAAGGCGGATGTAATGTTCAGTTTGCCGTTTCTCCGGATGAAAAAGAAGACATTATTGCAATTGAAATTAATCCTCGTGTTTCTCGTTCATCCGCTTTAGCGAGTAAAGCTACAGGATATCCTATTGCAAAAATTGCAACAAAATTAGCAATTGGTTATAGTTTAGATGAATTACAAAATCAAGTTACAAAATCTACTTCTGCGTTATTTGAACCAACTTTAGATTATGTAATTGTAAAAATACCTCGTTGGAATTTTGATAAATTCGAAGGATCAGACAGAACTTTAGGATTGCAAATGAAATCTGTTGGAGAAGTAATGGGAATTGGCCGTTCTTTCCAAGAAGCACTTCACAAAGCTACTCAATCTTTAGAAATAAAGAGAAATGGTTTAGGTGCAGACGGAAAAGGATATACAGATTACAATCAAATAATAGAAAAATTAACAAACCCAAGTTGGGATCGTGTATTTGCTATTTATGATGCTATTGCTATCGGAATTCCTTTAAGTAAGATTTATGATATCACAAAAATTGATATGTGGTATTTAAAACAATATGAAGAATTATTTCAACTTCAAAAAGAAATTT